>NZ_CDWWEW010000026.1:20354-26545 GCF_977966315.1 Frankia sp. CeRuru1 | reverse complement strand
GTTCGGGAGCTGGCCGGATTTATGCAGTCGGTCGGCCAAGAGCCAGACAAAAAGATGACGGAAGCGATTGATGGGTTCTCTGCCCTTCGGAAGATGACCGACGACTCGGCGTCCAAGGTGGTTATTTCAGTTGGGGCGACTCCTCGCTACAAGTTCATCTCTGTTCTCGATAACGAGAACTTCATTCGAAGTCTTCCTTCGGAAGCTGAACTGACGATTGTCGGAAAAGTTCAACGTATACTTCGCAAGGGAGACCGTGAAAACTTGTTCGATCTACCTGGTATGGATGTGATCCCGCGGTCGCAACGTCGTGCAGCGGAGCGCAGTATGAGAAAAGACGCGCAAGGCGTCATGGCAGACGCATCTGTCGGGTATCCCGCGGCCCATCTCACGCTAATCGCAGCTTATCGGTAGCATATTAGGCGGAAGTGATGACTTTTCAAGCGACTGTAGTTCGAGTTCTCATTGCGTCACCTGGCGACACCGGGAATGCCCGAGAAATAATTCGAGAGACCACGGGTCAGTGGAATGGCTTGAATGCCGAGACTTCAAAAGTAGTCCTCCTGCCGACGATGTGGGAGCGGGATGCTACGCCGTCGATGGAGGCAACTGCTCAGCGAGTAATCAACAAGCAGCTTGTGGATCACGCTGACGTCCTTATTGGAACGTTTTGGAGTCGGCTCGGTACTCCGACCGAGGATGGGCTATCGGGGACAGCCGAAGAGATCGAACGTTTCATCGCGGCCAAAAAGCCGACCTTGGTATATTTCTCGGATATTCCGATCGTGCTTAATAGCGTTGATCTGGATCAGTACTCACGATTGCGAACCTTCAAGGATAATCTGAATAGTCGAGGTCTGTGTGATAGTTATGGATCGGAAGCTGAACTATCGCAGCGCGTCAGTGCCGCGCTTACGCGGGTGATGAGGGACAAATTCGCTGTCTCGATTGAGGATAGTGCGTCGCCACCGGTCCAGGTAGGTGCCATTCCTGTCGCCGAAGTCGACCGTCAGCGTGAGATTTCAAGCTATACTTCGTCTGGTCGGCCGAACTATCGCACCCTTGAGACATTGGTGATCCGAAATGA
Source organism: Frankia sp. CeRuru1 (assembly GCF_977966315.1). Classification (NCBI taxonomy): domain Bacteria; kingdom Bacillati; phylum Actinomycetota; class Actinomycetes; order Frankiales; family Frankiaceae; genus Frankia; species Frankia sp. CeRuru1. Next base: position 25,458 of record NZ_CDWWEW010000026.1, on the reverse strand, counting down.
AGGAACTGCGACCGCCGAAAATCTGAAATTTAACTTCGACTACGACGGCCCGCGCGTCGGCTCTGAGCTTCCATTTGTGGAAGGGCAGGGGCAATCTATATCTTATCTCGGGCCTGGCGCAGTGCTGAGATTCTCTCTTTCTTCGAGTCTTGATGCCGTTACGCAATGGCAAGTGATTTTTGAGTGGGAAGAGGGTGGCGACAAGAAGAATAGTCGACAGACGGTTCGATAGATCTTTAGCGGACGGATCTACGTTTATTTATGCGGGGTGGCGACGCGCCGGCGAGCATGGCGCGCCAGCGCCACGCGCAGCCGTCGCGCGGCGTAGGTCCTGCGCCGCGCTTGATCATAATTGGGGCAATTCGGCAGTCTCGGGCACTCGCTGACGGCCTGGTGGTGCTCGCCGTACCGTGATCGGGTGGAGGTAGCGGTTGCTGAGCGGTTGGCGAGCGAGCTGCTGACCCCGTTGGGGGATCGGTGGCGGCATGTGCAGGCCGTGGCTGCGGCTGCCCGTGAGGTGTCCGCGGCCGTCGATCCGGAGGAGCGTGATCTGCTCGTCGCGGCGGCCTGGCTGCATGACATCGGGTACGCCCCGCCGATCGGGCACCTACGGTTCCACCCCGTGGACGGTGCGCGGTTCCTCGAAGCGCAGGAAGCGCCGAAGCGGCTGTGTGCCCTGGTCGCGCACCACTCGTGCGCTCGATATGAAGCCGAGGAACGGGGTCTGACGGCGGAGCTCTCCGCGTGGGAGCTGGAGGTGTCGCCGGTGATGGACGCGCTGTGCGCCGCGGACATGACGACGGGCCCGCAGGGCCAACGGTTCACCTTCGACGAACGGATCACGGAGATCCTGTCCCGCTACGGCGACGGATCGATCGTGCACCGGTCGGTGACCCGGGCGCGGGCGGACCTGCGAGCCACCGTGGAGCGGACAACCGCGCGGCTGGCGGCGGTTCAGCCGAGATAGGGCGTGGCCCGGTTCTCCAGGTAGTGATCGATGCGGAGTCGCATCGACGGGTGGATGTTCAGCGTGTCCAGGTCCTCGGGCGCCACGAACTTGACCTCCTTGGTTTCGCTGGAGGTACGTAGCTGGCCGCCGAGGTTGCGGGTGGTGAAGCAGAGCGAGAACTGCTGGCGGACCTCGCCGTCGTCGTAGGCCAGGACGTGCCGCGGGTTGGTGTAGACGCCGATGAGTCCGGTCACCTCGATGTCGATGCCGGTCTCTTCCTTGGTCTCGCGGACGGCGGCGTCGGTGATGGACTCGCCGAGATCCATGCCGCCGCCGGGCAGGGCCCACAGGTCGTTGTCGGTCTTGTGAACCATGAGGATCCGCCCGGCCTCGTCGGTGACGACGGCCGTCACGGACGGGACGACGCTGTTGGCCTTGGGGGCGTTCGGGTCGTTGAAGTAGTCGATCCGTGCCAAGAGGGTTCAGGCTCCTTCGGTGGTGGCCCAGATGCGCTCGAAGCTGGCGGCGTAGTGGTCGAAGAGTCCGCCGGGCTGGGCGCGTAGGTGCATGACGGGGGAGTGCGCGGCGGGGGCGCCGTAGACGTGGGTGTTCACCAGCATGTCGCCGTCGAAACGGTAGATGGAGTTGTAGAGCGTGGTGGCGTGGAGCCGCAGCTCGATGCCCGGGGCGTCGCGTAACGATGCCAGGTAGGTGAGGGTGATCCGGGTCCGGGCGGCGAGACCGTCACCGATGCCCTCCTCGTCGCCTCGTAGGGCGACGGCGGGGGAGTCCGGGTCACCCAGGGCGTAGCGGATGGCCACGCCTTCGGTGCCCTTGCGGCGGAGAACGGTCGTGAAGTCGGCGTGCCCGTCGGGGAGGAACAGGCCGGCGATGACGAGGACGTCGACCTGGTGACGCGCACCGGCGAACAGCGTCCGCCACAGCTCGGCGGGAACGGCGGCGCGGCTGGGGTAGACGCGCACGACATCGCTCGGCACGTCCGCGGCCGGCGACCCGGGTTCGGTCCGGGGCTCGGGGACGGCGCCCGGTCTTTCGGCAAGCCCGATGCGTCCGCGGGGGAGGCCGATGCCGTCGGCGATGCGCTCGAAGATCTCCAGGCTCGTGACCTGGCGGCGACCGTTCATGATGTCGCTGACGTGGGACTGCGGCAGGCCGCACACGGCGGCTATCTGCGTCTGGGTGGCGCCGGTCCACTGGCGATAGATCTTGAAGACGGTGCCGATGTCGCGGCGGGCGAGTGCGTCGGCCATCTCGGGTCGCTCCCAGAGCCCCGGCGGGGTCTGGGGTAACGGACGACGGACGGACACCATGGCGGCCTCCGGACGGTAGGTGCGCCGACCGTCTGTCCTCGATCGGGCGCGCAGAGCATATCCGGTCTCCGTATAGATCGGAAGTCTCGGTGTATACGGCCGGCGGCCTTCCGTGACCGGCTGTCCGGTTGGACGGTGGGCGGGCGTCGGTTCCGCTGCGCCACGGACACCTGTTGCGGGCCGGTTCCGGCGCTTTGTCGCACGCCACCGACCAGGGGAGGACGGATCGTGATGTTCGACAGGGGGAGCGGAGGTGACCCGGGTCCGCTGCTGTTCGGCGTCGTCCGCTTCGAGCCGGGCGGGGACCGCCGGGTACGGGACACGGTCATCACCTTCCCCGGGGCGACAGCGGCGGATCTGTTCGCGATCGAACAGGGCTGGCACGACTACCAGGTCACCCCGCTCCGCTTCTTCGTCCATGACGTGCGGCCGGCGGCCGTCGACTGGACGAGGTATAGGTCCGATGATCTGGCGGCGCGCTTCGCGGACCGTCGGCGGTGGCCGTGAGTGCGGCGGCCCGGTCGGGTCCGTTCCTTCCGCCGCTGCCCGCTGCCGGTGACGGCGCCGGTGGTGCGGGGGAGACGCTGTCGGCGGTCGTGATGATGCCGTGGGGGCCGGACGAGTGGGCGCTCGTCGTCCAGCCGGGGTCGGGGTCGGAGGATCTCCTGCGGGCGGTGTCCCGGCTGCCGGCCGGGCTGACGTTCTCCGAGTCGTTCGGTGACGTCGATGTGGTGCTCGTCTACCGGGTGCAGGCCGGTGACCGTGCGCCGGTCGGGACAGGCGGCCCGGGACCGTCGCGACGAGGCTGTGGGGGTGCGGCGCTGCGGGCGGCGCTCGACCGGGACCCGATCCGGCCGGACTCGCGGTGGATGACCTGCGGTGAGCGGGCCGCGTTCCGGGCCGGGCAGGTGGAGGCGCTCGAAGCGGTCCGCCGGGCCGTGCTCGACGCGATCGGGGTTCCGGCAGTCAGGGCGCCCGGCTGATCGACACGGCGGCGCCCCGGACTTCGACGGGCCGACTCCGGCGGGTTACTCCGCTGGGGCCGGCCCGTCGTTGTTGTGGCCTCGGCCGGCCCGGGGTGCCTCGGCGGGGGTGAGGCGTTCGGAGAGATCGGCGAGACGCTGTTCGATCCGCAGCAGGACGGCGAGGATCTGCCGGTCGGTGCGCGGTCCCGGCCCTCCTTGGCTCTCGCGGCCGTCGCCTGGCGCCGTCCCCGCGGCCTGCTCGTCATGCACGAGGACGCGGACCAGGTGGTCGTCCGGCCAGTCCAGGGCGCGGGCGACGGCGGCCAGTGTGGCGTCCTGGACCCGGCGGCCGTGGGCTCCGCGCTGGAGCTGGCGCAGCGTCGCGACGGACACGCCCGAGGCGGTGGCGAGTGCTTGCTGTCCCATCCGCTTCTGGTTCATCCTCGCGTTGAGGGCGTCGGCGACCGCCTGCCAGTCCTCACCCTCGACCTTGCCTCGCGCCGTGTACGGCGGAACCCCCCGTTCGCTTGTCACACGTCAAAGGTAACGTTGTCGTGGGAACGTATTCCAGACGGTCACCGGATAATTTCCATCCGCAGTCCGTATACATAGATACGAAAGCGCTTGGCGATCGGTTCGTGAGCGGTTCAGAGTAGGTGCTGCCCGACGGTGGCCGGAGTACCGGCGGCGGGGCTGACCCTACGGAGGTAGACGAACCATGGCGGTACCGCGACGCATTCCGGTGCGTTTCGAGGACGTGTTCCCGGCGGGGGCGTTCGTCCTCGGCGTGGAGGCGGCGAACGACTACGACAAGGTGAAGGCGAACGCTCCCGACTCGCAGGAGCGGGATCCGAACACCGGCGAGCGGGTCCGGGTGGTGCGCGTGCTGGACGCGGACCCGGCCGCGCGGCAGGCGGAGCTGAAGGTGAAGATCGCCGCCGAGGTGCAGCCGGTCCTGCCGGAGGCGATGCCGGGCACGCCGTTCCGGCCGGTGCAGTTCGAGGGGCTGACGATCACACCGTGGGTGGACACCAACGGGAAGTTCCCCAAGCAGGGGTACGCCCTGCGTGCGGTGAGTCTGCGGCAGGTCGGCCCGCTGCGGCGGACGGGGGCGGCGGCGTGAGCGGCGAGCCGAAGCAGTCGTACGCGACGCTCGGCCTGTCCGTCGGCGCGGACTGGTTGGTGACCTGCCACACCTACCCCGACCGCGCACCCATCCTGGTCGTGGACGCGGGGCGGGTGAGCCTGAGCGTGTCGGCGCTGGGGCGGGAACCGGATGCCCGGCACGCTGACTTCGCGTACAAGCTGCTCGCGGCGGTCAACGACTACCTGATCGCCTACGAGAAGTTCCAGTTCGAATCCCAGGAAGCCGCGGAATCCGCCGAAGCGGCGGCGGTGGCGGTGGCGGCTCCGGTTGACGACATGGCTGGGCCGCGCGCCGCGTAGTTTTCCCGCTGGTCGTCGGCGTCGCGAGGAAACGAATTCCCGTTTCTCGCCTCTCTCTCCTTTTCGTCAATCCCATCGGTCTGTGTTTCGTGCGCTCGAAAACAGGTGGTATTGCCATGTCCAGAATCAACGGTGACCAGCGTTTCCCGCGGGTTCCCTCGCGGGCCGACAAGGTGCGCGTGCCGGTGTGGATGCTGCTGGTGGCGGTGGCCGGCAAGGCGATGTGGCTGGCGCTGCGGGGCTGCTGGCGTCACCGCGTCGCCGTGGCGTTCGTGGTCGGCCTGCTTCTGGTGGTGCATCGGGTCGGGCTCGTCGGCCTGGCCGTGCTCGTCGCGGCCTTGGTCCTGGTGGCGGTCGTGTGGTGGCGGGTGCATCCGCGGTCGTTCGGGCCGGTGGCCTGGTGGGTGTGGGGG
>NZ_CDWWEW010000026.1:0-20329 GCF_977966315.1 Frankia sp. CeRuru1 | reverse complement strand
GTGGCCTGGTGGGTGTGGGGGCGGGCGCGGCTGACGTTCGTCTACCGGTGGCGCTGGAAGCCGGCGATGGTGCACACCGACCTGGCGATCCGCGTGCCGACGTCGACCGGTGATCAGGTGACGTTCGACGAGTACTTCCCGCGGATTCGGAAGATCCGTTCGTCGCGGTCGGTGGACGTGCTGCGGGTGGAGCTGCTGCCGGGGCAGACCCCGGCGGACTGGGCGGAGCAGGCCGAAGCCTTGCGGCACGTGTTCCGGGCTCGGCGCTGCCAGGTGCGGGCGGAGACGTTTCGGTTCGTCCGGGTCTCCTTCTACCATCGGGATCCGCTGACCCGGCCGGTCGCTCCGCCGGACCTGGACGACACCACCGATCCGGACGACTCCGCCGACGATGCCGGCTCTGACCCTGCCGGAACTGTTCCCTCCGCTCTCGTCCGCCGTGGCGGGCGTGCGTCGCGGCTGCTCGCCGGGCTGTCGGCGGTGCCCGTCGGACGGTGCGAGGACGGCCGGGGCGGGTAAGGGCTCGGTGCTGTGGTCGCTCGTCCGCGGTCTGGGTCCGGCGGTGCGGGCGGGGCTGGTGGAGCTGTGGGTGTGCGACCCGAAGGGCGGGATGGAACTCGCCTTCGAGGAGCCGCTGTTCGCCCGGTTCGCGGCCGACACCGACGCGATCGCGGATCTCCTCGACGACGCGGTGAGCGTCATGCGGGACCGGACCGCCCGGCTCGCGGGAACCACCCGGCTGCACGTCCCGACGGTCGCTGAGCCGCTGATCGTCGTGGTGGTCGATGAGATCGCTTCCCTGACGGCGTATGTGACCGACCGGGACGTGAAGAAGCGGATCGGGGCGGCGTTGCCGCTGCTGCTCTCCCAGAGTCGGGCACCCGGTGTCGTGGTGGTGGCGGCGGTGCAGGACCCGCGGAAGGAGGTCCTGCCGTTCCGGGACCTGTTCCCGGTCCGGGCCGCCTACGTCGACGACGGGGAGATCGCGCGGACCGTCGACCGGTACCGGCCGGTTCGGGGCGGCTGGGTGCCCGACATCCCCGCCGACCTCGTCGACCGGGACGGCGGGGAGTGGCCGGACGGTGAGCCTCTCGATCCGGCCGCGTGAGACCCACCGATCCGCCCGGCAGACACCAGATTCCCGACGGCACGGAGGACCCTCCCGCGTGACCACCCCTGCCACCGGCACCGATTCGGCCGCCCACTGTGAGCCCACCGGCCGTGACGATCGTGACGATCGTCCGGGCTCCCGGGCGGCGCGGATGCGGATGCCGCTCGCTCGTGAGGTCGTCGAAGCCGTCGCCGTGGAGAACGGCGTGTGCGTCCGACCCCTGGCCATGCGCCGGACGAACCTGGACACCGGCGAGACCTCGATCGTTCCCGTGCCGTGCGGGGCGACCCTGGCGAGCAAGTGCCCGCCGTGTGCCGAGAAGGCGCGGCGGCTGCGGATGGCGCAGTGCAAGGCCGGCTGGCATCTCGACGACGAACCGGTTCCCGACCCGGACCCGCCGTCGGACGACGCGAAGATCCTCGCCGGGTTCCGGGCTGATCTCGAAGTCGTCCGGCGGGAGGCCGAAGGGGACAGCGACCCGGCGGGGGTCGCGGAGATCGACGATCTGATCGGCCAGGTGGACGCTGAACTCAACGCGCTCGGTGTGCGGGGGAAGGCTGCCCCGAAGGATCGGGATCGTCCTCGTCGTGCTCGGTCGACCCGCCGGCGGCAGGACGCGCCCGACCTGCCTCGATTTCCCGTGGAGAAGCGCACGGTCGGGCGGGTCTTCGAGGCGGCGGATGGGACGGTGTGGCGGCCGTCGATGTTCCTGACGCTGACCTGCGACACCGAAGGCCGGGTGAACTCCGACGGGGCTCCGGTGGACCCGGCGTCGTACGACTACCGGCGGGCGGCGCGGGACGCGATCCACTTCCCGAAGCTGATCGACCGGTTCTGGCAGAACCTCCGCCGGGCCGTCGGCTGGGATGTCCAGTACTTCGCCGCGCTCGAACCGCAACGGCGGCTCGCGCCGCACCTGCATGCGGCGATCCGGGGCACGATCCCGCGGCTGCTGCTCCGCCAGGTGGCGGCGGCGACCTATCACCAGGTCTGGTGGCCTCCGGTCGACCGGCCGGTCTACGGGGACGGTCACCTTCCCCTCTGGGATGACGAGGCGGCCGGCTACCTCGATCCGGACACGGCCCGTCCGCTGCCCACCTGGGATGAGGCGCTGGACGCGATCGGGGACGAGGACGAACCGTCCCACGTCGTCCGCTTCGGCCCGCAACTGCGCGCGGACGGCGTGACCGCGAACTCGGCGAACAGCGGCCGGATGATCGGCTACCTGTGCAAGTACCTGACGAAGAGTCTCGACGCCTGTCACGCGGCCACGTCCGACGCGCAACGGCGCCATGTCGACCGGCTGGCGGCGGCGCTGCGCTACGAACCGTGCTCGCCCACCTGCGCGAACTGGCTCCGCTTCGGTGTTCAGCCGAAGAATCCGAAGCCGGGTCTCGCTCCTGGGCGGTGCCGGGGCAAGGCGGCCCCGGTGGGTGCTGGAACACCCGACCGGGGCCTGAGACCTCACCCCTGGCTACAACAGGAGCGAAGCCCTGATGAACATCTTCTCTTCCGGCAACTTCGGCGCGTGGCGCACCCCCGGCGGAGACTCGCCGCTCGTCGCGACCCGCACGACCGGCACCGGTGACCACGAGCTGACGATCCGGCCCGGCGCGGACGTCGGCGACCTGGTGGCGATCCTCGCGACCCTGCCCGCGGACGCCTTCTTCACCGAGCACTACGGCGACGTGAACGCGGTTCTCGTGTTCCGTCAGGTGCCCGGACTTCCGGCAATGGTCCCCGCGCACGGAAAGCCTGAGACGGACCCGGCGGCGGCGAACATCACCCGTCCGTAACGGCACTCCTGCCTGCCCTACCCCCCATTTTTTCTTCCGTTCTCTGGTGGCGTTTCAAGCTGTCGGGGTGTCGGACGTGTCCAGGGTCGACCGAAGGTCGATCGCGTAGCGACGCCGTAGGCGCCCTGGACGCGGCCGGCGCCCCGACAGACCATTCCCACGCCAGAGAACGGAACCCCAACCGGCACCGGGCGACGCCACCTGCGGCCCGGTTGAACCTGTCCCGTTCTTCCGGCAAGGAGAACCCACCCATGCCCAGCAACACCCCCGGCCCGTCGAACGGCCGGCGCAAGGAGCGCAGGAAGCGCGCCAACGGCCAGGGCTCCATCTACCAACGCGGCGATGGCCTGTGGGTCGGCGCGGCCTACGTCCTGATGCCCGACGGGACGACCAAGCGGCGTCCGGTCTACGGCAAGTCGGAAGAGATCGTCCGCGGCAAGTTGACGGAGCTTCAGTCCAACTCTGATCAGGGCATTCCGGCGGACGCCACCGGATGGACCGTCGAACGGTTCCTGACGGTCTGGCTCGAGAAGACGGTGAAGCCGAACCGCCAGCCGAACACCTATGTCACCTATGAGAAGGCGGTCCGGCTCTACCTCATCCCGGGCCTCGGGAAAAAGCGGCTGAACAGACTGAATGGCGCGGACGTCCGGCAGTTCATCCGGCGGACGGAAACCACCTGCCGGTGCTGCGAGATGAGCCGGGACAAGGCGCGGCCGGAAGGCGAACGGCGCTGCTGCGCGGTCGGCCGGTGCTGCAACCGGCGTCCGTCGAAGCGTCAGGTCCAGGTCGTTCACGCCGTGCTCCGCAACGCTCTCCAGGCGGCCGTGCGCGAGGAACTGATCCGGCGGAACGTCGCGAAGCTCGTGCAGGTCTCCACGCCGCGCTACAACGTCGACCGGGGCCTGACCGTGGAGCAGGCGCACCGGCTCCTCGACGAGGCGGCCGGCGATCGGTTGTACGCGCTGCTCGTCCTGGCCCTCTTCCTCGGTATGCGCCGCGGGGAGCTGCTCGGGCTCCAGTGGTCGGACATCGACGCCGACCGGGAGACGCTGACGATCCGTCACACGCTCCAGCGGGTCGGCGGGGAACTGCGGCTGCTCCCGCCGAAGACGGAGGACTCGGAGCGCACGCTGCCGCTGCTGGGCCTGGTGGCTGACGCGCTCACCGAGCATCGCAAGCTCCAGCAGGCGGAACGGGAAGCGGCCGGCGACCGGTGGGTGACGACCGACCACGTCTTCACCACGAAGATCGGAACGGCGATCGAACCGGACAACCTGCGCCGCTTCTGGATGCCGCTGCGGCAGGCGGCCGGGCTCGACGCCGTGGTGTTCCACGGACTGCGGCACACGTGCGTGACGCTTCTGCTGGATCTTGGCGTGCCGCCGCACATCGTCCGTGACATCGCGGGCCACTCGGCGATCGAAGTCACGATGACGATCTACGCGCACGCCTCGATGGGGGAGAAGCGGCGGGCCCTGGGCCGGCTCGACGGCCACCTGACCGGGCCCCGACCCTGACTCGTTGCTACACCGGTTGCTGCACGTGGGGGGTGCCGGGGGGCTCGGCCTCCCGGCAGACCTGACGAGGGGATCGAAAAGGCGCAGCATGCGAGCCTGATCCCCGAGTGCGCCCGGCAGGGATCGAACCTGCGACCTGGTGCTTAGAAGGCACTCGCTCTATCCACTGAGCTACGGGCGCGCTTGCAGGGGATGGGCCCACCGGGGAGCTACAACAGGGTAGCAAGGTTCGACCAGGCATCGAACACGCGGGGACGCGCCGTCTCCTGGGAAGGTCGAGCTCCGGGGAAGGTCGAGGTACGACGCTGAGGCGTCCGCGGCAGGTGGGCAGACGGGAGGCGTCGCGGACCGGCGTGGGGTCCGGACGTCAGCGTGCCGGTGCGCGCACGTCCGGGGATGCGGGGCCTGTGGGTGAACCCTCGTTATCCACAGACGACCAACCGAGGGTTTCCGAAGCCGCCGTGACGGCTCACTGTGGGAGAGGCCGTTCGCGGCCAGCCCGGCGGATCCGTCCCTGACCCGAGGAGCACGCCATGCTCGAGACGACCATCACGCTTGTCGGCAACCTGGTCGACGATCCGGATCATCGGATGACGGCCAACGGTGCGTCGATATGCACCTTCCGCCTCGCGTCGACGCCCCGCCGGTTCGATCGTTCCGAGAGCCGCTGGGTCGACGGAACCACGCTGTTCCTGCGGGTCTCCTGCTGGCGCCAGCTCGCGGACAACGTCGCTGCCAGCCTCGTCCGGGGTGATCGTGCGCTCGTCTACGGCCGGCTGCGGCAGCGGTCGTTCGAGACGGGCGAAGGGGAACGGCGGGTTACCTACGAGATCGACGCGGATGCGGTCGGAACCGAGCTCACCTGGCATGCGGCTCGCTCGGAGCGACTTGCCCGTCGCCCGGGCTCCGCCCCCGCGGGGGCGGCGGCCGCGACGGGTGTTCCCAGTGATCCGTCCGTTCTGGTGGGATCCGCTCTGGTGGGATCCGAGCACGGCGCTCTGGCCGGCTTCCCGGTCGCTGGTGCGGATGCGGATGCGGCCGGAGCGGCATCTGCCGCGACGGCCATGGCGTCGATGGTCGCGGGACCGCCGGAGGGTGCCGGGCGGCTCCAGGGCGCGGGTGTGGCGCCCGGCGAACCGCGCCCGTCCGCGGTGACGGTCGACGATTCTCCCTGGCAGTCGTTTCCCTCCTCCTCCCATGACCTCTCCTGATCGTCCAGCCGCCGATGGCGGGGACCTGGAGGGCGAGTCGGACCGACCTGCGTCCGGCGCGGCCAAGGGCGCTGGGTACCGTGCCGTGGATGAGCAGCCGGCACGAGATGGGGCAGACGGGGCCTGTCTTCGCCGAACCCGGGACAGAGCCGCAGGCGCCCTTCGACGTCATCGATGCGCAGGTTGTCGTGAGTCCCGGCTTGGAGAGCGGCCTTGCGCACGCGACACCCGGATCGGTGGTCGTCGCCGCGCCCAGGGGTGATGCCGAGCCCCGGAACGACACGCCGCGGTCCCGGCCGGACGGCGAACAACCGCCGGCCGGGCCGCCGGCTTCCGACGACGCTCACGGTCGGCGGGCTCCCGTCCAGCGGCTGCGCGTTCGTCTCGCGAGCATCTCGGGGCCCGCCCGGTACGTGATGGTGCTCGCCGTCCTGAGCGCGGCGGTCGCCGTCGTCCTCCGGCACACCGTGTTCCCGTTCCTGTCGGTCAACAACGACGAGGGCATCTACCTCCTGCATGCCAGGACCCTCGCCGAGGGCCGCCTGTTCCCGCCCGCCCCGGACCCGGCGCGGTCCTACCTGCCATGGCTGGGAACCGTTGTCGGCGATCACTACGTGTTGAAGTACACGCCCTTCGTACCCGCGATCTTCGCGATCGGCATCGTGCTGACGGGAAGCATCGATCCGGCGCTTGCGATGATCGTCATGGCGGCGGTCGTCGTCACCTACCTACTGGGCGCCGAGCTGTCCGGCAGCCGGCGGACCGCGGCGTTGGCGGCGACCCTGCTCGCCTTCTCCCCGCTGGTGATCCTCCAGAGCGCGATGGTGCTGAGCTACCTGCCGACCCTGGTGCTGCTGCAGGTGACCGTCCTGGGAGTGCTGCGGGGACGGCGCCGCCAACGGGCGGCACCGGTGGTCGTCGCGGGCCTCGCCCTCGGCGTGGCGGCGGCGGTGCGGCCGTACGACGTCGTCCTGCTCCTGGCTCCGCTCGCGATCTGGCTGGTCCTGACCTCCACGGGCGGGCGCTGGTGGCTGTGCCGGTGGCTGCTTTGCGGGCTCGCCGCGCCCATGGTGCTCGTCCTGCTCAGCAACGCCGCCGCCACCGGTGACCCGTTGCGGCTGCCGTTCGCGCTCCTCGAACCCGACGACACGATCGGCTTCGGGTTGCGCAAGCTGTATCCCGGCGACGGCAGGCACGACTTCGGCCTGGTCGAAGGGCTGCAGTCGGTTGGCGACCACCTGTGGTTGTTCGGCGGCTGGGCCTGCGGGGGAGTAGTGCTGGCCGGCTGCGCGATCGTCGTGGCGGCTCGGCGGCAGCTGTCCGCACCCGCCGCGGTCCTGGGTGCGGGTGGGCTGCTCTTCCTGGGCGGATACGTCGGCTTCTGGGGCGCGTGGAACGCGGCCGAGTTGTGGGGCGGCATCCGCTACGTCGGCCCCTTCTACCTGGTCCCGGTGCTCATCCCGCTCGTCCACCTCGGCGCGGAGGGCCTGGTCAGGGCCGGCGAAGCCGTCTTCGCCCGCGGACACCGCTTCGGGCTCACCGCCGTCGCGGGGACCGGCGCCGGCATCCTGGCGCTCACGGCCGTCGTCCTGGTCGGGGCGGTGCGCGCCAACCTCACGCTTACCGGGCACGACCGTGACCTCAGCGCGATGCTGGATCGGCTGCCGGGCGACCCGCTCGTGTTCGTCGCGGTGAACCCGCCGTTTCTCGGGCATCCCACTCCGGTGACCGCGAACGGGCCGAAGCTCGACGGTCCCGTCCTGTTCGCCGTGTCGCGGGGGGTCGACGATCTCATCGTGGCCGCTGACCACGCGGACCGCCCGGCCTACCTGCTCCGCTTGGCATCGGCATACGGCCGCTCACCCGCCTCGCCCTCCACCGCGCGGGTCGAACGGCTGGCGGTCAGGAGCGGCAGGCGGGTGGCGGTGACCCTGCGAGTGGATGCCGCGCCCGCGGGCGCCCGTTCCGCCCGCGTCGTGCTCACCGAGGGTGCCCGCCGCCTGTCGATTCCGGTCCATCCGCGGATCCCCACCTCGATGATCCTCACCGTCGACGCGGACGGCCTCGATATCACCGACGTCACCAATATCACCAGTATCACCAACATCGCCGGCGGCACGGACAGCCCCGGCGGCACCACGATGGACCGCAACGACTCCGGCCGGTCCCCGGTGCATTCCGGATCCCTCGGCCGTCCGTCGGCGAGCACCGTGCGGGACGGCCGGGGCACCTCCATCACCGTGGCCTACTACGCGACGAGCCCTTCCGGACGGGATCATTTCCTTGATCAGCAGGTGCTGCCCGTGCGGCTGGCCGCACGGGACGGTTCCCGGTCGGACGGTTCCCGGTCGGACGGTTCCCGGTCGGACGGTTCCCGGCCGGCTGCCGGCCCGCCGGTCACCGTGCTCGGATCCCTGGGGGAGGTCGATGAGGTCGGCGAGGGACGTCGGCCGCCGCTGCGCATCATCATCGATGATCGTCGAGGCTGATCTGCCCGCCCGGGTAACCTGCCTGCCCCGGCGCCCCGATGCCCCGGTGAGCGGTCGGCCTGATGATCGGCCGGCCCGGTGATCGGTCGATGCGGCGGATGGGAGGAAGCACGTACGTTCCGTCGAGGACGTCGGCCCCCGGCTCGTAGATCCGTAGGACGGGCCGGAAATCGCCGGCCGCCGCGGGCAGCCAGTTGTCAAGCGGCCTGCCGTCCTCCGGGGGATCGCTCTGGAGCAGGATGCGCACCGAGCCGTCCGGACCGCGGCGCAGATCGCGGTCGCCGCTCCGCAGGGAATACCGGTGCAGGGGATTCTCGACGAGGTAGTACTCGGGCGCGTCGTACATCGTCAGCGACCAGAACGCGGCCTGCGGCGGCGGCACCAGCTCCAGCAGGTACCGGTGGGCCCCGCTCAGCTGACGGCCGTCCGTGTCGATGGCACGGCTCGCCTGGATCTCCTCGTAGCCGTGCGTCGCGCCCCGCGGCAGCCGGGCGGCCATCGCCCGGGCGAGACGGGCCTGTGCCCGATCGCTTATCCGCCAGGCCGGATCGTCGATCGTGCCCGGTCCGAGTCGGTCCAGGTTGAAGTCGAGGGCATGCGGGGTGCTCACCCAGCCGTTCGTCAGCGCCCGGCCGGCGTGCGCCACCCGTTCGAGCTCGTCGCGGCCGGCGCGCAGCCCGGTGCGCAGGGACCAGGCGAGGCCCGGGTTGGGGTCGATGTACGGCGAAGGATCGTTGAGGATCCCGAGCGAGGTGAAGTGGCGGGCGTACTCGGCCTCGGCCCGCGACGGAGGATAGGCGCGCAGCCAGATGCGCAGCTCCTCCCAGAACCGGAGGTCGTCACAGACCCTCTTCGAGTGCTCCGGCGGTCCCTCCGCCCGGCGGGCCTCGGGATCCAGCGGGCTCAGGTCCAGTTCCTCCTGCAGCCGGGACACCGCCGCGATGTCCGCCGGGCCGTCGAAGCCAAACCGGTTGATCAGCGTCAGCAGCCGGGTCGGCGCCTCGATGCGGGCCAGCGACGCGGGCGCGCTGCCCGTCCAGCCCGGCGGGACGAGCAGATAGCGCCCACCCCGTCCGCCGGTGGTTCGCCGTCCCACGTAGGCGAAGTTGTTCCGCCAGGCGTCCATGAAGATCATCACGCTGTAACGATCCGGCGTGTCGGGGATCCGCAGGACCAGTGGACCCGGCGTGAGGTCGACCTCGGCCACCGAGCACAGGGCGTCGTTGTCGACGCTGACGAAGCAGGACAGTGGCGCGGGCGGTTCCGTCTCGTGAGCGAAGGCGTTGTACCCGGCGGGCCGGATCGGCCCGATTCCCTCAGCTGCCGTCCGTACGCTCAGCCGGACATTGCTGACCAGGGGATATCCGAAGATGAACGCCTCGGCCGCCAGCCCGAGCCGATGGTCACTCGCGAGCATGCCGTCCTCCCCGCGCTCGTCATCTCCGTTTCAGTGGTCGTCCCCATGCAGCGGTCGCCCCCACAGTCCGTGCCCTTCTTTGTGGTGTGGTACCCACCGGATGCCGTCCGGGGACCGGGCGGACCCGATGATCCGCCCGGTCCCCGGCGTCGGCCGACGGGCCACCGATCACCGCTGTGAGGAACGCGGGCGCGATGCCCTAGGGTTGATGGCATGGCGCAGTACGTCTTCCAGATGCGCAAAGCGCGCAAGGCCCATGGCGACAAGGTCATCCTCGATGACGTGACCCTGTCGTTCCTCCCCGGAGCCAAGATCGGGGTAGTCGGCCCGAACGGCGCGGGGAAGTCGTCCCTGCTCAAGATCATGGCCGGCCTCGATCAGCCGAGTAACGGCGAGGCGACCCTGAGCCCCGGCTACACGGTCGGCATGCTCGCCCAGGAACCCTCGCTGGACGAGACCAAGGACGTCCGCGGCAACGTCGAGGACGGCGTGCGCGAGATCCGCCGGGTGCTCGCCCGCTACGAGGAGATCAACGAGAAGATGTCCGCGCCCGACGCGGACTTCGACTCCCTCCTCGCCGAGCAGGCCGAGCTCATCGACAAGATCGAGGCCGCGAACGCCTGGGAGCTCGACAGCCAGCTCGACCAGGCCATGGACGCGCTGCGGCTGCCGCCCGGCGATGCCGACGTCACCCTGCTCTCCGGCGGTGAGCGCCGCCGGGTCGCGCTGTGCAAGCTCCTGCTCGAGGCTCCCGACCTACTCCTGCTCGACGAGCCGACCAACCACCTCGACGCCGAGAGCGTCGCCTGGCTGGAGCAGCACCTCGCCCGCTATGCGGGCGCCGTGCTGGCCGTCACCCACGACCGGTACTTCCTGGACAACGTCGCCGGCTGGATCCTCGAGCTCGACCGGGGCCGTGCCCTGCCCTACGAGGGCAACTACACCACCTACCTGGAGAACAAGGAGGCCCGGCTGAAGGTCGAAGGCCAGAAGGACGCCAAGCGGCGCCGGGTGCTCGCCCAGGAACTCGAGTGGGTCCGGTCCAACCCGAAGGCCCGCCAGACCAAGAGCAAATCGCGCCTCGCCCGCTACGAGGAGCTGGCCGCCGAGGCGGACCGGGCGCGCCCGCGCGACTTCGAGGACATCCAGATCCCGCCCGGCCCCCGGCTCGGCAACCAGGTCATCGAGGCCAAGGGGCTCACCAAGGGCTTCGATGACCGGCTCCTCATCGACAACCTGTCGTTCACCCTGCCGCGCGGCGGCATCATCGGCGTGATCGGCCCCAACGGCATCGGTAAGACGACCTTGTTCAAGATGTTGACCGGGCAGGAGGCGCCGGACGCCGGGGAGCTCGTCATCGGCGACACCGTCGACATCGCCTATGTCGACCAGACCCGCTCGGGCCTGGACCCGAAGAAGAACGTCTGGCAGGTCGTCTCCGACGGCCTCGACCACATCGTCGTCGGCAAGGTCGACTTCCCGAGCCGGGCGTACGTGTCGTCGTTCGGGTTCAAGGGGCCCGACCAGCAGAAGCCCGTCGGTGTGCTGTCCGGCGGGGAGCGTAACCGGCTGAACCTCGCGCTCACCCTCAAGCGTGGCGGCAACGTCCTGCTTCTCGACGAGCCCACCAACGACCTCGACGTGGAGACGCTGCGCTCCCTGGAGGACGCGCTGCTGGAGTTCGCCGGCTGCGCCGTGGTCATCTCCCACGACCGCTGGTTCCTCGACCGGGTCGCCACCCACATCCTGGCCTGGGAGGGAACCGACGAGGCCCCGGCGCGCTGGTTCTGGTTCGAGGGGAACTTCGCCGACTACGAGACCAACAAGATCGATCGTCTCGGGCAGGAGGCGGCCCGCCCGCACCGCGTCACCTACCGCAAGCTCACCCGGGACTGAGAGCGCACCCGGGCCGGCCGCCCGGCCGGTGCCCGCGGGCACCGACCGACCGGCTGCCCGGCTGTGCCCGCGGGCACCGAGCGGTCAGTCGGGGCGGTTCTGCAGCGAGTTCGCCGCCATCGACAGGTAGCCCCAGAGCTGCCTGTCGAGATCGGGCGGCAGGTCCAGGGAGTCGACCGCGGCCCGCATGATCTTCAGCCAGGCGTCCCGCTGCGCCGGGCCGATCGCGAACGGGCCGTGCCGCCTCCGCAGCCGAGGATGCCCGCGCTGCTCCTGGTAGTCGGTCGGGCCACCCCAGTACTGGATGAGGAACATGCGCAGGCGCTCCTCGGCGCCGGTCAGATCCTCTTCCGGGTAGAGCGGGCGCAGTACCGGATCATTTGCCACACCCTGGTAGAACCGCGCGACCAGCTTCCGGAACGTCGGTTCGCCGCCGGCGGCGTCGTAGAAGGAGCTGACCGGGAGAGTGCGCGGAGGAGACTGGCTCACTCGTCCATTCTGCGGCACGCGGTGCGGCCCGATCTGGGCGACGGGTGTTCTCAGCCGTCGCGGGGCGCGATCCACGCCGTCGTGTCGGGGGGCAGCGTCAGGGTCGCGCCGTCGTACCCCACCGGTCCGCTGGCGAGCACCAGCCGTCCGGGCAGCGGAACCGCCACCTCCCCCTCGGTCGTCATCACGCAGGTCATATTGGCCGGCCCCACCGAGGTGGACGGGGCTGGGGGCACCGACGAGCCTGCTGGCGCGGGGCGGTCGAAGGCCAGGCATCCGGCCGGGGCGTCGTCCCGCCAGCGCAGGTCGTCGCCACGCAGGTGGGGGAGGGCACGGCGCAGGGCGAGCGCGCTGCGCACGAGCAGCCAGGTCGACATCGGGTCGGCCGCCTGCGCGAGGACCGCGAGGTCCGCCCAGTCGGCGGGTTGCGGCAACCACGGGTCGGCGCCGGCCGAGGTGAATCCGTAAGGGGGCGTGTCCCCCGACCACGGCAGGGGGATCCGGGCGCCGTCCCGGCCCGGCGACGTGCCCCCGGACCGCGTCCAGATCGGGTCGCGACGGGCGGCCGGCGGCACCTCGGCCTGCGGCAGCGCCAGCTCGTCGCCCTGGTACAGCACCGCGGTGCCGGGCAGTGCGAGCAGCGTGAGCAGGGCGGCGCGCGCGCGGCGGGTCCCCGTGGGACCGCCGCCGTAACGGGTCGCCGGACGCACCACGTCGTGGTTGGCGAGCACCCAGGTGCCCGGCGCGCCGACCGCCGTCAGCGCGGCGCGTTCGGCATCGATGGCGGCCCGCCAGGCCGCCGCCGACCAGGGGATGCTCAGCAGGGAGAACGAGAACGTCAGGTGCAGCTCGTCCGGTCGCACGTAGCGGGCGAGCCGGGCCGGGTCGCGCACCCAGGTCTCCCCGATCAGGACCCTGGGACGCCCGTCGCGGGCGGTGTACTCGTCGATGATCGCGCGCCACTCGCGGTAGATCTCGTGCACCCCGTCCTGGTCCCAGACCCGGGGCTCGTGCTCCTCGCGGAACCCGCTGTCCGGAGCCAACCGGGCGCCGGGCGGGTTGTCCCGTAGCTCGGTGTCCTTCACCAGCCCGTGGGTCACGTCGATCCGGAACCCGTCGACCCCCCGATCGAGCCAGAACCGCAGCGTCGCGGCATGGTCCGCGCGGACGGCGGGATGATCCCAGTTCCAGTCGGGCTGCTCGGCGTCGAACAGGTGCAGGTACCACTGGCCGTCCGCCACCCGCGTCCAGGCCGATCCACTGAACACCGATTCCCAGTTGTTCGGAGGCTGCTCGCCGCTGGGGCCTCGGCCGTCGCGGAAGATGTAGAGCTCCCGCTCGGGACTGCCCGGCGCGGACGCGAGCGCCGCCTGGAACGCCGGGTGCGCCGAGCTCGAGTGGTTCGGCACGAGATCGATCAGCACGGCGAGTCCGGCCTCGGCGGCGTCGGCGAGCACGGCGTCGAGGTCCGCGAGGTCACCGAAGAGCGGATCCACGCCGCGATGGTCGGCGACGTCGTACCCGTGGTCGGCCATGGGGGATGAGTAGAAGGGTGTGATCCAGATCGCGTCGACGCCGAGTTCGGCCAGCACGGGCAGGTGCCGCCGCAGCCCCTCCAGATCGCCGACCCCGTCGCCATCGGAATCGGCGAAACTGCGAAGGTACACCTCGTACAGCACGGCCCGGCGCCACCACGTCCCATCCCGGCCGGGCGACCGTACCCGGCCGTCGGCGCCATTCGGGCGATCCAGCTCCCCGGCGTCGCCGGCTCCTGTGCTGTTGTCCTTGTTATCCCCAGCGCCCTCGGCGTTCTCGTTCCCCTCGGCGTTCTCGCTGCCCGCGTGGTCCTTGCCCGCGTCGCTCCGGTTGCCGTGCTGGCCACTAGATCGAGGACAGGAATAAGATATTTTATCTCCCTTAGTAGATGAGGGTGTCTTTGTGGGACGGCCCTCAACAGAATAATGTGTCCTCATCTGGCTCCTTCTGGCGTTCCTGGTCTTTTTGGTGCAGGTGCCCCCCGTTGTGCGCCTACCCAGGGACCGCTCCGCCGCGTCGGGACGGCGCGGCGGAGCGCGTGTTCCTCGGTCGGGTGATGCCTATCCAGCATCAAACCCGGTCGGTGGGGGCGAAGGGAGGGCGATGGGGTACTGGTTGCGGCTCGGGTCGACGTTCCCCCGATGCGTGATATCCGATATCCGAACTAGACTGCCGCAGGTGGACCAGGTGACTGGCTGTTACGGAGCAGTACCGAGAATCGGATTTGGTCGGGGATGTGATGGTGTGCCCGTGACGTCGGAACCATCCACTGGGATTTCGCCCTATGCGTCCGGTATATCAGGGTTCGTCGGTGAATCACGGAGGTCCGATCAGGTGCGGCGGTCGGCGTCCGCAGGTCTGCGGGCCGCGCGGGAGGCTGTCCGCGCGCTGTGCCACGGTGCTCGGGGGGACCATGACGACGGATTGGGTGGCTCCGACCCGTCCTTCCTGGCCGATGCCGGTCTCGTCCTCGGCACCTCCCTCGACCCCGATCGGGTCGTCGACCTGATCGCCGGACTCGCCGTGCCCCGCCTCGGCACGGGCGCCCTGGTGTGGCTGCGCGAGGGCGACCAGGTCAGGCTCGGCGCCTCGGTCTTCCACGACCCGAAAGCCGGCAAGATCATGCGGGCGATTGTCGCCACGCGGCCGCCTCAGCTCGCGGACGACTTCCCGCCGGGCGTCGTCATGCGTAACGGCCAGACGTACTGTCTGCCGGACTTCGACGAGCTGCGCCCGGTGCCGCTGTTCCCGTACGAGCTCGCCTACCAGCAGTTCCGCCGGATCCAGAGCGGTCCCACCGTCACCGTCCCGTTGCCGGCGCACGGCCGGATCCTCGGCGCGATCACTGTTGGGCGCGGCACCGGCTTCTATTCCGGAGCGGAGGTGAACCTGCTGGAGGACCTCGCCCGGCGGGGGGCCGTCGCGCTGGAGAACGCACAACGCTTCCGCGAGGCACAGGAGTCCGCGCTGACCCTGCAACGGTCGCTCCTGCCGGCGCATCCCCCCGCACTCGACGGGGTCGAGATCGCGATGGAGTACCGGCCGGGAACGGCAGGCACGGAGGTTGGAGGCGATCTCTACGACGTCATACCGCTTGCCGGGGGGCGAGTCGGGGTGGCCATCGGTGACGTGATGGGGCGCGGCCTGCATGCCGCGGCGGTGATGGGCCAGCTGCGGGCGGCGCTGCGCGCCTACGCTCTGGAGGATTGGAGCCCCGTCGAGGTGCTGACCCGGCTTGACCGGGTCGTCGGCCTGCTGCCCGGTCTCCAGCTCGCGACCTGTATGTACGCCGTCTACGACCGGGACACCGGCCGGGCGACGATCGCGAACGCCGGCCATCCCGCGCCGTTGGTGATCCTTCCCGACGAGGACCCCGACTATCTGGTGCTCGACCCCGGGCTCCCGCTGGGAGTCGGCGAGGGGGCGGTGTTCAGCGAGACGACCGTCGCGCTTCCACCCGGATCGGCGTTGGTGATGTTCACCGACGGCCTGGTGGAGTCGCGACGCCGCCCGCTCGTGGACGGCCTGGACAATCTTCGACGCGGTCTTACCGCACAGCGTGCCCGGGCGGCCGCGGCAGGCCTCGAGGCGGTCGAAGTCGCGGCGGGTGCCGACGTGGCGGCTGGAAGCGAGGGCGAGGGCGTTGGCCTGAGCGCGGAACGGACCGGGAAGGCGGAACGGACCGGGAAGGCGTGGACGGATCGGCGGGCCCCCGGCCCGTCGCTCGGCCCACCCCCCGGGGTGCCGGAACGCCGCTCCTGGGTGGACCGGCGGCGCCGGGCGCGCAGGGTGAACTTCGCGGCACGTAGCTGGTTCGGTCCGGACACCGTCAACGGCACCGGCGAGGGCCCCGTCGAGGAGACCGCCCGCACGCTGCTCGAACGGTGCCTGATCGCCGCCGGTCTCCCGGCCCGGACCGACGACGATACTGCCATGGTGGTGCTCACCACGCAGGCCGTGAACCCGCCATTGCTCGAACTCGCGTTGCCCGCGGTGGCCGCGTCGGCCGGCGAGGCCCGGACAGCGATGCGCTCGGTCCTCGCCGAATGCGGGATCACCTCCGTCGAGGACGCGACGCTGCTGGTCAGCGAAGTGGTGACGAACGCGGTGCTGCACGCCCGCAGTGATCTGGTGCTGCGGGCATCGATGGAACCCGGTCGGCTGCGGATCAGTGTCGAGGACCGGGAAGGAGCGCATCTGCCCCGGCCCGGCGCGGCCGCGGAGAACAAACCCGAGCCCGAGTCGGGGTGGGGCCTGCTGCTGGTCGAGGCGCTGGCGCTGGCCTGGGGCGTGGAGATGACCCCCGGGGGCAAGCGTGTCTGGTTCGATATCGAGATACCCGACCGGGAGCCAGGTGCCGCCGGCCCGACGAGACCGATCGTCAGGCCCGATCCGGCTCCCTCGGCGGGCCTGTCCCGGAAGCCTCCCCTCGACCCGCCGGTCCAGGGCCGCTCCTGGGGATAGCATCCGCTGCCGGGCCACCTGACGAGCCGGGCCACCTGACGAGCCGGGCCGAGGCCGCGTGATCAGGCGGTGGCGACGGCGCCGGTGGCCCATTCGTCCTCGGCCTTGCGCACGATGTTGCGCAGCATTCCACCGAAGACGGCTGCGTGGAACGGGCTGACCGACCACCAGTAGAGCTGCCCGGGAAGTCCGCGGGGCAGGAAACTCGCGCGCTGCCAGTAGGTCGTGGTGCCCTCGGCGTCGACCATCGAGCGTAGTTCCAGCCAGGCCTCGCCGGGCAGCTTCATCTCGGCACGCAGCCGGAGCAGGTGGCCCGGTTCGATCTCCTCGACCCGCCAGAAGTCCAGAGCCTCCCCGGCGTGCACCCGCTGCGGATCACGCCGACCCCGGCGCAGACCGACGCCACCGAGGGCGGTGTCCAGCCAGCCGCGGGCGGACCAGGCCAGGGGCCACGAGTACCAGCCGTTGTCGCCCCCGATGCCCTCGATGACGTGCCACAGACAGGCCGGCGGCGCCGCCACGGCCATGCTGCGCTCGTCGACGTAGAGGGATCCCCCGGCCCACTGCGGGTCGGTCGGCAGGGGCTCGTTCGGGGGGCGCGTGGCACCGGCGCCGTCCCCGTCGTCCGATGCGCCTCCCGATCCCGGCCACACCGCCGTCGACCAGCGGGTCTTCACCGAACGTGCCCGCACCCGGGCCAGCGCGAGGGCCACCGCGGCGTCGAAGGGCAGCAGTCCCTCGGCGGGATCGGGGATCCAGCGGGCGACCTGGTGGCCGTGGGCCACCACCTCGTTGCGCAAGGAACGGATGAGCGGCCTCGCGATGCCGCCCGGCACCGGGGTGACGAGCCCGACCCACAGCGAGGACAGCTCGGGGGACAGGATCGGAACCGGGACGATGATCCGGCGCCGCAGCCCCTCGACGGCGGCGAAGCGCTGCATCATCTCCGCATAGGTCAGGATGTCCGGGCCGCCCACGTCGAAGGTGCCCTCGACGTCGTCGGGGACGTCCAGAGCGCCGATCAGATAGTGCAGCACGTCCCGGACGGCGATCGGCTGGATCCTGGTCCGCACCCAGCGCGGCGTCAGCATCACCGGCAGGCGCTCCGTCAGGTAGCGCAGCATCTCGAACGAGGCGCTGCCGCTGCCGATGACGACCGCCGCACGCAGCACGATCGTCGGCACCCCCGAGCCGAGCAGGATCCTCCCGACCTCCTGGCGGGAGCTCAGATGGGCGGACGTGCCACCCGTCGTCGCCGGGCTCAGCCCGCCGAGGTAGACGATCCTGCGGACACCGGCCGCCCGGGCCGCGACGGCGAAGGCGTTCGCCGCCCGCCGGTCGACCGCGGAGAAGTCACCACCACCGTCGATCGAGTGGATGAGGTAGTAGGCGACCTCGATCCCGTCGAGCGCGGACCGCAACGACTCCGGATCCCGGGCGTCGGCGCGGACGACCTCCGCCCGGGCGGCCCATGGGATGTCCCGCAGCCGGAGGGGATCCCGGGTCATGGCCCGGATATGGTGGCCACGGTCGAGCAGGCGGGGAGCCAGCCGGCCGCCGATGTAGCCGGTCGCCCCGGTGACGAGGATGCGCATGCAGGTTAGCTGCCCTGGCAGGTCCCGCCGTACCCTGGCACCCGGCCGATCTGCCGTCGCCGTGCCTGGGAACGCCTTGAACAGGCGGGGCGCCCGGGCAGGCGGGGACGCCCGGGCAGAGGACGCTCCGGGCGGGTGCCGTCAGGCCGAGGCGGCCTCGGTCACGTCGGTACTCAGGTAGGCCGACCAGCGTGGATCCATCCGACGGGAGCCCAGAATGCGCCAAGCGGCTCCGCTCGGCGCCCGTGGCGCCGTGCGGAGCCGCCAGCCGAGATCAGCGACGGCCCGGTCGGCTTTCAGATGGTTGCAGCGGCCACAGGCCGCCACGACGTTCTCCCACGCGTGCGGGCCCCCACGGGAGCGTGGAATGACATGATCCAGTGATGTTGCCGGAGCATTGCAGTACACGCAGCGATGATGGTCGCGGGCCAGCACACCCTTGCGGGTCAGCGGGACCTGCGAGCGGTACGGCACCCGGACGAAACGCGCTAACCGGACCACGATCGGGACATCGACGGAAGCCGTCGCGGACCGAAGAACCTGCCCGGCCGATTCGACCATGACGGCCTTGTCGGTCAGGACCAACACCAGCGCGCGCCTTTGCGACACCACGCACAGAGGCTCGTACGTGGCATTGAGAACCAGCGCCTCTGCCACGCGCCGACCTCCTGCCCACCGAGGGCCCTTTGCGGGCCGTTCTGCCCAGCGTCTCCGGTGACAATGGACAGTCAACCTTCTTCTGCGGCAGAACGCGAGCCTGTTTGCATGGTCATCGCCTTTCGTGCCGTGGCGCTGCACATATCTCGTGGCCTTTGTCACATACAGGCGACCATTTTGTGACCGCATCAATACGGAAAGTGCTTTTTCGGGTGTGATGGGAGACCTGGCCGGGTTGGGTCGGAGAGCGGTTGGGTCGGAGCGTGGCTGTCCGCCGACCGGATCGGGGCCCCCACCGCCGGGCCACCGGCATGGGCGAGACTGACCTGCGGCCGCCGCCCGGGCCGCCGCGAGCGCGGGAGGGCCGGTGACCTCGGCCGGCTCGGGGAACTTCGAATGATCGCAATCGACCGGAAGGATGATCGACGCCGTGACGCCCGCCCCGTCCCTGCTGGCTCAGCCTCTCATCCCGTCGCTGGGAATGCTGCTGTCCGCCTCGCCGTCACCCACCGAAGTGCCGGGCCCGACGTCCGGGCTGACGACGCCCACCCCACTGCCCTCGCCGAGCCCGTCGGTGACCTCTGACCCGCTGGTGTCCCTGGAGGGCGTCGCGACCGCGCTGCGGGACGCCTGCGGGACCGATCCGGGGCTGCTGTGCCGCACCGTCTACGACATTACCCACAGTAATTATCTTGCCTCCGGGGCTGAGGTGTTCCTCGGTACCCCGATCCGCATCGCGCTCATTTTGATGATCGCGTTTGTGGTGCGGGCGCTGCTGCACCGGTTCATCCGGCGCACCACCGACATCGGACATGCCACCGAACGGACCGGTTCCGGCAGTTGGGGCGGGTTGTTCCGGGGTTCCCGGGCCGGTTCTCTGCTGGGCGCGTTCGGCGATCCGGCGGTGCTGATGGAAAGGCGCCGTCAGCGTGCGGCGACGGTCGGTTCGCTGCTGCGCAGCGTGACGTCCATCTTCATCTTCGGCCTGGCATTCCTCAGCATCCTGGGCGAGCTGGGTATCAATCTCGCCCCCATCGTCGCCAGCGCCGGTGTGCTGGGAGTCGCGGTCGGTTTCGGTGCGCAGAACCTCGTCCGGGACTTCCTGTCGGGGATGTTCATGCTGCTGGAGGACCAGTACGGGGTGGGAGACGTGATCGATCTCGGTCCGGTCTCCGGTGCCGTGGAGGCGGTCAGTTTCCGGACGACCAGACTGCGTGACGTCGAGGGCACCGTCTGGTACGTCCGGAACGGCGAGATCACCAGGGTCGGTAACAAGAGCCAGCAATGGGCACGGACCGTGCTCGACGTTCCGCTCGACTACGACACCGAGGTCGCCACCGCCAAACGGGTGCTGGCCCGGACGGCGAACGAGCTCTGGGCGGACGCGAAGTGGAGCAGCCTCATCCTCGCCGAGCCCGAGGTCTGGGGGATGGAGACCATGACCGCGGACGGTTACACCCTGCGTGTCGCCATCAAGACCCAGCCGCTCAAGCAGTGGGAGGTCGCGCGCGAGCTGCGTGAGCGGGTCCGGACCTCGCTTGGCGCGGCCGGGATCGAGCTCGGTTCCGTGCAACGCAGTGAGGTGACCATGGTCAACGACGACGAGGAGACCGCCGGGAGCCGTGAGGAGGACGACGCGGATCCGGAT
>NZ_CDWWEW010000025.1:0-26771 GCF_977966315.1 Frankia sp. CeRuru1 | reverse complement strand
GGAGCGAGCCCCGCCGCTCGCGGGTGGCGGGCGGTGGGCGACGAGAAGGAGAACGATGGACACCTTCGGCAGTACCGGATCGCTCGTGGTGGGTGATCGCACCTACACGATCAGGCGGCTGGACGCGGTGCCCGGGGCCGATCGACTCCCCTACAGCCTCAAGGTGCTGTTGGAGAACCTTCTGCGTACCGAGGACGGCGCGAACATCACCGCGGACCACGTCCGGGCGCTGGCGAACTGGGATCCCTCGGCCGCCCCCAGCCAGGAGATCCAGTTCACGCCCGCCCGCGTCATCATGCAGGACTTCACCGGCGTACCGTGCGTGGTGGACCTTGCCGCCATGCGGGAGGCGATGGCCGCCCTCGGCGGCGACCCGTCGAAGATCAATCCGCTGGCCCCCGCCGAGCTCGTGATCGACCACTCGATCATCGCTGACCACTTCGGTCGGCCGGACGCGTTCGAGCTCAACGCGGCGCTGGAGTTCGGCCGCAACCGGGAGCGTTACCAGTTCCTGCGCTGGGGTCAGGAGGCGTTCGACAACTTCACCGTCGTCCCGCCGAACACCGGCATCGTGCACCAGGTCAACCTGGAGCACCTCGCCCGGGTCGTCTTCACGAAGCAGACGGCCGACGGGACGCTGGCCTACCCCGACACCCTCGTCGGCACGGACAGCCACACCACGATGATCAACGGTCTCGGTGTGCTCGGCTGGGGCGTCGGCGGCATCGAGGCCGAGGCCGCCATGCTCGGCCAGCCGGTGAGCATGCTCATCCCCACTGTGGTGGGCTTCAAGCTGACCGGCGAGCTGCCGACGGGCACCACCGCGACCGACATGGTGCTCGTCATCACCGAGATGCTGCGTCGGCACGGCGTCGTCGGCCGGTTCGTCGAGTTCTACGGCGACGGCGTGACGAACGTCCCGCTGGCGAACCGGGCGACCATCGGCAACATGAGCCCCGAGTACGGCTCCACCTGCGCGATCTTCCCGATCGACGCGGAGACGCTGAACTACCTCAGGCTCACCGGCCGTCGCGCGGAGCTGGTGGCGTTGGTCGAGGCGTACGCCAAGGAGCAGGGCCTCTGGCACGACCCGAGCCGCGAGGCTGCTTACACGACCACCCTCGAGCTGGACCTGTCCACCGTCGAGCCGTCGCTTGCCGGGCCCAAGCGCCCGCAGGACCGGGTGCCGCTGGCGAGCGCGAAGCAGGCCTTCCGGGCGGCGTTGGTCGACTACGCCCAGCCCCTGGTGCTCACGAACGGTGGCGCGGACGAGGCGGATGCCGAGTCCTTCCCGGCCTCCGACTCGGCGGCGGCATTCGCCGACAAGCCCTCCGACGCCCCGATCTCGGTGAACGCCGTGGCCGGGGACGTCGCCGCCCGCTCGTCCAACCCGACGGCGGTCACCCTCGCCGACGGCACGAGCGTCGAGATCGACCACGGCGCCGTCGCCGTCGCGGCCATCACCTCCTGCACCAACACGTCCAACCCGCAGGTCATGGTCGGCGCGGCCCTGCTGGCCCGCAACGCCGTCGAGAAGGGGCTCACCCGCAAGCCGTGGGTGAAGACCACCCTCGCGCCGGGCTCGAAGGTGGTCATGGACTACTACGAGCGGGCGGGGCTCGTGCCCTACCTGGACAAGGTCGGCTTCAACCTGGTCGGGTTCGGCTGCACCACCTGCATCGGTAACTCCGGGCCGCTGCCGGAGGAGATCAGTGCCGCGGTGAACGACGCAGACCTGGCGGTGGTCAGCGTGCTGTCGGGTAACCGCAACTTCGAGGGCCGGATCAACCCCGACATCAAGATGAACTACCTGGCGTCCCCACCGCTGGTGGTCGCCTACGCGCTGGCCGGCACGATGGACATCAACCTCGACACCGACCCGCTGGGCACCGGCACCGGCGGGGAGCCCGTCTACCTGCGTGACATCTGGCCGAGCGAGGCCGAGGTCGCCGCGGTCGTCGGCGACGCCATCCAGTCCGAGATGTACGAGTCCGACTACGCCGACCTGTCCGGTGACGAGCGCTGGCGCTCGCTGCCGGTCGGTGATGGGGGGGAGGCGTCGCGGACGTTCGCCTGGGCGCCCGACTCCACCTACGTCCGGCACCCTCCGTACTTCGAGGGGATGGCGGCGAAGCCGGAGGCCCGGACCGACATCATCGACGCCCGGGTGCTGGCGGTGCTCGGCGACTCGGTCACCACCGACCACATCTCCCCGGCTGGCTCGATCAAGAAGGACTCGCCTGCCGGCCGCTACCTTACCGAGCACGGGGTCGCGCCCGCCGACTTCAACTCCTACGGGTCGCGGCGCGGCAACCACGAGGTGATGATCCGCGGCACGTTCGCCAACATCCGGTTGCGCAACCGGCTGGCGCCGGGCACCGAGGGCGGGGTCACCCGGCACCTGCCCGACGGTGAGCAGTTGGCCATCTACGACGCCGCGCAGAAATACGCCGCCGAGGGTGTGCCGCTGGTGATCCTGGCCGGTAAGGAGTACGGCTCGGGATCCTCCCGGGACTGGGCGGCGAAGGGCACCTCGCTGCTCGGCGTGCGGGCGGTCATTGCCGAGTCCTACGAGCGCATCCACCGGTCGAACCTGATCGGCATGGGCGTGCTGCCGCTGCAGTTCCCCGTCGGCGAGTCGGTGGAGTCGCTCGGCCTGACCGGGGAGGAGACGTTCACCATCACGGGCCTCGCCGAGGTGGGCGAGAGGACCCCGTCCCTCACGGTACGTGCCGGCGACAAGACCTTCGAGGCGGTCGTGCGGATCGACACCCCCGGCGAGGCGGAGTACTACCGCCACGGCGGGATCCTGCTGTACGTCCTGCGCTCGCTGCTGTAGCCCACGGCCGATGATCCGGGACCGGCGGGTTCGCTCCCGCCGGCCCCGCCCGCCGGCCCGCATGTCGCCTGCCGCGCCTCGTGCGCTCCTCCCTTGCCCTGGTCGGCGTGCTGGGTAATTTACGTACTACCGAGAGTGATAAGCTTGCTGGGTGAACACGGACGGCCGTGCCGTCCGATCGTCACCATCCGTTGCGGTAGGGGGAAGTCCGAATGCCGCGTGGCACCCCGGAACAGAGTGGGCCCTCGGTACCGACGGTTCCGTCGGGAATCCCCGGTGAGCGGGTCACCCCGATCGTCCCCCAGCCCAGCGGGCCCCGGCCACGCCGCCCCCAGCCGGCCGTGGCCCGGCCGGGGCCGGCCGCGGACGACGCCGCCGGACCGCGCGGGCGGCGCCTGCGGGTCATGGTCATCGTCGGCACCCGGCCGGAGGTGATCAAGCTTAGCCGGGTGATCGCCGCCCTCGACCAGGCGGTCGACCTGTGTCTGGTCCATTCGGGCCAGAACTACGACCACGAACTGAGCGGAATCTTCTTCGAGGAGCTCGGCATCCGCCGACCGGACCACATGTTGGAGGCCGCCGGAGCCACGCCCGCGGAGACGATCAGCAGGATCATCGCCCGGGTGGACCCGGTGCTCGCCGCCGAGGAGCCTGACGCCGTGCTGCTCTACGGCGACACGAACACCTGCCTCGCCGCGATCCCGGCGAAGCGCCGACGCATCGGGGTGTTCCATCTCGAGGCCGGGAACCGCAGCTTCGACCAGCGGGTTCCCGAGGAGATCAACCGTAGGGTCGTCGATCACCTCAGCGACGTGCATCTCGCCCTGACTGAACATGCCCGCCGTCACCTGCTCGCCGAGGGACTGCCCGCGCAGCGGGTCTTCGTCGTCGGATCGCCGGTGAAGGAGGTGCTCACCCACTACGCGCCGCTCATCGACACCTCGTCGGTGCTCGCCACCCTCGGGGTGCAGGCTGGCCGGTACCTGCTCGTCAGCGCCCATCGGGAGGAGAACGTCGACCGCCCCGAGATGTTGTCGGCGCTGCTGGACACCCTCAACCGGCTGGTGGCCCGCTACCGGCTGCCGATGATCGTTTCGACCCACCCGCGGACCCGCGAGCGGCTCTCGGCGCTGCGCCGCTCCGGACACTTCCCGCTCATCGACGAGCGGGTGCGCTTCTGCCGGCCGTTCGGATTCTGTGACTACCTCGCCCTGCAGCGGTCCGCGCTGTGCGTGCTGTCCGACAGCGCCACGCTCACCGAGGAGGCGTCCCTCGTCGGCTTCCCTGCGGTGCTGATCCGGGAGGCCCACGAGCGCCCGGAGGGCATGGACCGCGGCGTGGGCGTCTCCAGCGTGCTGCGCCCCGACCGGATCCTTGACGCGGTCGAGCTCGTCGTCCGGGAGGCGGAGAGCGACCGCCGCCCCCGGGTCGTCGCCGACTACGACGTCGACGACGTCTCCCGCCGGGTGCTGCACATCATCGTCAGCTACGTCGATCACATCCGCCGGACGGTCTGGTACGGCGACCCCGGCCCGTCCGCCGGGCCGAGTCCGGCCGCTCCCGCCACCACCGCCGAGAGCCACTGAACCCTCCCCGTCCCGGGCACGGTAGTCAGCTTTTTTAGGGATCTCCCTGACGCGCGCCCCCGTTCCCGTTTCCCAGACTGAAAAGCGACACGCCGTCAGCGGTATCAGTTGGGGAGGAACACCGTCATGCCCGGACAGTGGGACGCCACCGTCAAGTCGGTCTACGCCGTCGACAGTGGTACCAACAACACCATTGATGTCATCGCGGATGACAAGGCCTTCGATGTCATCGCCGACGTCGAGATCGGGGAGAGCCTGATTGACTTCGGTGGCGCCGAATACACGCTCAGTGTTTCTGTTCGCAACCTGAGCCGGTTCGTCGTCGTGGCCACCGGAAACGTGATCGGCAAGATTCCGGTCAAGCCGGGGGACCCGAGGAAGGCCTTCAACAAGCCGTTGACGGTGCCAATCTCCGCACCCTGGTTCGCGAATGCTGCGGAGGATGGGGACGCCCTCGACGTCATCGCCGCACTCAAGGTGGCGTCGGGACGGTTCGTCAACACCACGGTCGCGATCAGCCCCTCGTTCATCGTCTCACCCTGATCGGGTCCGGCTCCTCACGAGGACATCGGATCCGATTGTTTGACGGTGGCCCCGGCGGAGGATCTCCGCCGGGGCCACCTCGCGCTATCAGGGTCTTGCGGTCAGCAGGGCCAGGGCGCACCGGGTCTTCGTCTCCTCGTCCTCCTCGATGTCGAGCCCGAGGCGGCGCAGGGCGGCCTCGAAGGCGATCTGGGCGATCTGGGCACCATCCGGCTCAACCCGGATGGACAATTCCAGCAGATCGAGCCCGCGGTCGCCGGGACCGGGGGCGAGCCGCCATCTCTCGGCCGCCACGGGAAAACCCGCCACCGGGATCGGAACCGGGGTGTTCCAGCGGACACCGTCGAGTGGGCCCAGTACGGACAGGCTGTCCAGGTCGATGGGGCGGTCCGCGTACTCGCGAAGGAACCGGCGCTGGCGGGGTGAGAACAGTTTCCGCGGCGACGTCGCGCCGACGAGGACGTCGGTCACCCGGCGTGCTTCCGGGTGTGCGGTCAGCGAGGCCGCGGGAACCCTGCGTTCCCCCGTCCAGTCCGCCTCCATCCGGAACACCGCGACGCGGTCGGGGCGCAGGCCGAGCCATTCCGGACTGAGCCGGGATCGCCCGGCCGGCCGGAGCCTGACCGTCGTATCACCGTGTCCGGCACCGTACTGCCGCAGCCGCAGGATGATTCCCTCGTCGAGCAGCGCTATTCCGCCGCGTTCCGCCGTTCCAGCCGGGTCCGCGCAGAAGTAGACCCGACGGCCGATGCCCAGCTCGGCGGTGAGCGCCAGAGCGTCACGCGCGGCGGATATCCACGGCCCGGTGAGGTTCACCTTGATCTGAACGCAGTCCAGGCGACGACGGGGACGCATCTCAGCTTCCGTGGGAATTACCGGGAGTGAGTAGAAGTCCGGTCATATACGGGCAACACCGGGATCATTTCTCTGCGTGGGTAACCGGACGTGACGGCCGGATCGTCAATGGCACTGGGTCGGGCACCGGACACCCCTCCGTACGGCTTCTCCCGGTTCTCCCAGGTCAACACACCGAGGGCCGAACCGCGTCCGGGAATCCCCGGCGGTTCCGGACATCGTCGTTCACTTCTGTGCTTAAAGTCCCTTTGCCGACCGTTCTGGTCGCGGAAGGATGATGTTGGTGGACAACGGCGTCACGGGGGAAGGACGGTTGTCGTGAAAGGGGCAAAGGCCACCATCGATGACTCTACCGGTATGCATCCGCTGGTAGGCCGGGAAAAGGAGTGTCGTCTCCTCGACGGCCTGCTCGCGGCCGTGGCGCAGCGCGGATCTGCCCTCGTTCTGCGGGGTGAACCCGGGGTGGGGAAGACCGCGTTGTTGCGGTATGCCGCCCGGATGGCCAGCACCCGGGCGGCCACCGCCCGGGTGCTCCAGCTTCGCGGGGTCGAGTCGGAGAGCACGCTGCCTTTCGCCGCGCTGGCGGACCTGGTGCTGCCGCTGCGGGAACATCTACCGGATCTCCCTGACGCGCAGCGGGTGGCGCTGCGGGTATGCCTGGCGCTCGCGGAGGGGGTGTCAACGAGCCCGTACGCCGCGTGCGCGGGAACCCTGAACGTCTTGGCCGCGGCCGGGGACAGGCATCCGCTCGTGGTGCTCGTCGACGATCTGCAATGGGTGGACCCGCCGTCGCAGCAGGCGCTGCTGTTCGTCGCGCGCCGGCTGGCGGTGGAACGGGTGGCGATGGTGATGACGGTCCGCTCGGATACCGCCGACCTGTGCGAGCGGTCCGGCCTGCCCTGTATGGAGGTCGCCGGGCTGTCCACCGAGGCGTGCGGCGAGCTGATCCGCGAGCACGGTTATCGGATGGCCCCGCACGTGCTGGGCGACCTGGTCCGGCGGATCGCCGGCAACCCATCGGCGCTGCTGGAGACGGCGGCCTCGCTGGGGGAGGCCCAGCTGCTTGGGCAGGAACCGCTCGGTGAGCTGCCGCCGCCGGGACGTCAGTTGGAGCGTGCCTGGTCCGACCGGCTGGACGGGCTGCCCGAACGCACCAGGCAGGCGTTGGTCGTGCTCGCCGCCAGCCGCACGACGTCGGTGGGAGCCCTGGCCCGTGCCGTGACCGCAGCCGCTCTCACCCTGGCCGATCTGGACGCCGCCCACGACGCGGGTCTGGTCAGGGTCGCCGCCGCGGACGGCGGCGTCGGCGGCGGTGATGGCGTCGATGCCACGCTGGAGTTCGCCCATCCGATGCTGGGGCCCTTCGTGCTGCGCCACGCCGCACTGTCGGCGCGCATGCGCGCCTACCAGGCACTCGCCGAGGTCTCCCATGGTGATGCGCGGGTGTGGTACTTGGCCGCCGCGGCTGGCGGTCCGGACGACGGGGTGGCCGACGCGCTTGCCGAGGTCGCCGTCCGGACACGCCGACGCGGGGGATACGGCGCGTCGGCACGGGCGTGGCACCGCTCCGCCGCACTGACCTCCGAGCGGGCCACCCGGGTCGACCGCGTCCTGCGTGCTGCCGCCGACGCGCATCTCGGCGGCCTGTCCCAGGATGCGGCAGCCTGGGCCGACGAGGCGGCGCGGCTGGCCCGCGGGCCGCTCGTGCGAGCCGACGTCGAGCTGGTCCGCGGCCGGGTGCTCACCTGGTCCGGTCATCCGACCCGGGCGTACGACCAGCTCGTCCAGGCGGCCGAGGCGGTCATGGACACCGATGCCGGACGGGCGGGCGCGCTGCTCGCCGAAGCCGTCCTGCCGGCTCTGATGGACGGCAGGGTGACGGTGGCCCTGAACACCGCCCAGCGCGGGCAGGCACTGACGCCGCGCCATCCGGCCCGCGCCCTGCCCCTGTCGATCCACCATGGCCGCGCTCTCGCCCTCACCGGGATGACCGGCGAGGCGGCCGCCTGCCTGGACGCCGTGTCCGGAGAGATCATCGCCGCGGACGACGTGGAGGACCAGCAGGCGCTGACTCTGACCGGCCAGACCCGCCTCGACGTCGAGGCGGACGGTGAGGCCGCCCGACTGCTCACCGCCGTGGTCAATGCGGCCCGCCGCGCCGGAGCCCCCGCGATGCTGCCTTACGCCCTCGCGGTGCGCTGTGAACTGGAGGGCTGGCGGGGCCTGTGGGCGGCCGGTTACGCGGATGGGGTGGACGCGCTGCGCTGGGCCGAGGAGCTCGGGCAGGTAGGCGCGATCGGCCTCAGTCTTATCGTGCTCGCCCGGATCGACGCCGCCCGCGGCGACCGTGCCCTGAGCGAGCAGCGGATCAGCCGCCTGCGGCGTGAGATCGGGCCGTACGGCATCGGCAGCCTGGACCTGCACGCGGCCGGCGTCCTCGGGCTCGCCGCGCTCGGTCACGGCGAGTACGACGTCGCCGTCATCACACTGCGAGAGGCCTGGTCGCGGGCCCGAGCCATGGGGCTGGCCAATCCCAACGCGATGCCGCTGGTCGGCGATCTCGCCGAGGCGCACATCCGGTCCGGTGACCACGACGGTGCCGCGGAGGTCGTGGATTGGCTCGCCGAACGTGCCGAGACGACTGGACTCGCGTGGCCCGCGGCGGTCGCCGCCCGCTGCCGCGGCCTGATGGCCGACGGCCTGGCGGCGGCCGAGACCGCCTTCGCGCAGGCCGAAGCCGCTCACCGGCGCCGGCGGATGCCGTTTGAGCACGCTCGGACCCGGTTGTGCCGGGGCGAGGTCGTGCGTCGTTTCCGCCAGCCGGCCGCCGCCCGGGTGCCCCTGCGCGAGGCGTACGCGACCTTCGAGATGCTGGGAGCGAAACCGTGGGCCCGCCGAGCCGCCGCCGAACTCACGGCCACCGGCGACCGGAGTGTCCTCAACGACCGCCCGACGGAGCACCCGACAAGGCTGGAGCGGCTCACCCCCGCCGAGCTCCAGGTGGCCCGCGCCATCTGCGAGGGGATGAACAACGCCGAGGCCGCGGCCGCCCTGTTCGTGTCCCGCAAGACGGTCGAGACCCATCTCACCCGGGTCTACCGCAAGCTCGGGATCCGCTCTCGCGGCGGTCTCAGCCGGGCGCTCGTCGCAGCCGGAGTCGACGACGTCGTGCCCTGGCCGTGAGTGGCGGGCCGGTGGTGAGCGGCGGGCCGGTCGGGGACCTCAGTCTCGGTCGGCGGGGGGATCCTCGGCGAGCAGGGCGGTCAGCGCCGGGAACAGGGCCGGCGGGGCGGCGACGGTGAGATCTTCGCCCGCCGGGCGGCCGTGCAGCCCACCGACCCGCAGC
Organism: Frankia sp. CeRuru1; assembly: GCF_977966315.1. Lineage (NCBI taxonomy): Bacteria > Bacillati > Actinomycetota > Actinomycetes > Frankiales > Frankiaceae > Frankia > Frankia sp. CeRuru1. Next base: position 17,602 of record NZ_CDWWEW010000025.1, on the reverse strand, counting down.
CCGGCCTCCACCGCCACGAGGCCGCCGGCGGCCTGGTCCCAGGGCTTCAGCCCGCGCTCGTAGTAGGCGTCGACGAGGCCGCCGGCCGCCGCGCACAGGTCCAGCGATGCCGCACCCATCCGACGGATGTCGCGCACCCGGGGCACCACCCGGCTGGCGACAGCGGCCTGCGCGGCCCGGCGGGACGCCGTGTAGCCGAAACCCGTTGCGACGAGGGCGCCGGCCAGCGTCGTCACCGCCGACCCGGTCAGCGGTTCCCCGTCCCGGTAGGATCCGCCGCCGCGCGTGGCGGTGTAGGTCACGCCCAACGCCGGGGCATGCACAACTCCGGTGACGACCTCCCCGCCGACCTCGGCGGCGATCGAGACCGCCCAGTTGGGCAGCCGGTAGAGGAAGTTCACCGTACCGTCGAGCGGGTCGACGACCCAGCGCACCCCGGTCGTGCCGGCGGAGTCCGAACCCTCCTCGCCGAGCAGTCCGTCGCCGGGGCGCAGTTCGGCGAGCCGTCGGGCGACGAGCGCCTCGGAGGCGCGGTCGAGGGCGGTCACGACGTCGGTGGGAGACGACTTCGTCGTCTCCGCGGCCACGGTGCCCTCCCGGCCCCGCGCGAGCAGGTCACCCGCCTCACGGGCGATCGTCAGCGCAATGGCGAGCAGTTCGTCCGGGTCTGGCAGGTCGCTCATCGTCCGGCGCTCCAGGGATCGGCACGGGAGTGGGGATCGGCACGGGAGTACGGTCCGTTCAACGGTTCATCCTGCCAAGACGGCCGGTCGTGCACTCCCCGTGGAATGTGAGAGGCGTCACGTCCGTCGGCTGCTTCCGGTTCCCGTTCCCGGCTCCGGCTCCGGCCCAGGGGCGCGTGCCCGGGCCGGAACCTCGCCGGTCCGCCGACCGGGGGACCTCGGTGGTCGGTGACCACGATCGAGGCGCCCGTAGGATCGTTGCTTGTGGTCGCGACAGACGGTACGGAACGGTCCACCCGCGCGGTCCCGGCGAAGCCGAGCCTGGACGGCATCGAGGCGCGCTGGTCGACGGTATGGCAGGATGAGGGCACCTACGCGTTCGACCGGACGGTCGACCGCGGGCAGGTCTACTCCATCGACACCCCGCCGCCGACCGTCAGCGGTTCCCTGCACGTGGGGCACGTCTTCTCGTACACCCACACCGACCTGATCGCCCGCTACCAGCGGATGCGGGGTCGCGAGGTCTTCTACCCGATGGGCTTCGACGACAACGGGCTGCCGACCGAACGCCGGGTGCAGAACTACTTCGCTGTCCGCTGCGAGCCGTCGCTGCCTTACGACCCGGGTTTCACCCCGCCGGACAAGCCCGGTAAGGAGCAGATCCCGATCTCGCGACGCAACTTCGTCGAGCTCTGCGAGCGGCTGACCCTGGCGGACGAGAAGGGCTTCGAGCAGCTCTGGCGCCGGCTGGGGCTCTCCGTCGACTGGTCGCACACCTACGCAACGATCGACGCCCGGTCGCGGACCGTCGCGCAGCGGGCCTTCCTGCGCAACCTCGCTCGCGGTGAGGCTTATCTTGCCGAGGCCCCGACGCTGTGGGACGTCACCTTCCGCACCGCAGTGGCCCAGGCCGAGCTGGAGGACCGGGACCGCCCCGGCGCGTACCACACCCTGGCCTTCCCCCGGTCGGGCGTCTCCGCCCCGGGCGAGGGGCTGGACCCGGCGGACCCGATCGTCATCGAGACGACCCGTCCCGAGCTGCTGCCCGCCTGCGTCGCCCTGGTCGCCCATCCGGACGACCCGCGTTATCAGTCGTTGTTCGGCGCCACGGTGCGGACCCCGCTGTTCGACGTCGAGGTCCCGGTGGTCGCGCACCGGCTGGCCGACCCCGAGAAGGGATCCGGCATCGCGATGATCTGCACCTTCGGCGACCTCACCGACGTGACGTGGTGGCGCGAGCTGCGACTTCCGGCGCGTGCGGTGATCGGCCGTGACGGCCGGTTCATCCCGGACCCACCGGACGCCGTCACCTACGCGGCCGGCCGGGAGCGGTACGCCGAGCTCGCCGGAAAGACCGTGCACGGCGCCCGGGCGCGGATCGTCGAACTGCTCGCCGAGTCCGGCGCGCTGCTCGGCGAGCCGCGGCCGATCACCCATCCGGTCAAGTTCTACGAGAAGGGCGACCGGCCGCTGGAGATCGTGACGACCCGCCAGTGGTACCTCCGCAACGGCGGGCGGGACGAGCCGCTGCGGGCCGCGCTGCGTGGACGAGGCCAGGAGTTGCGCTGGTACCCGGACTACATGAAGGTCCGCTACGAGAACTGGGTCGACGGCCTCAACGGCGACTGGCTGATCAGCCGGCAGCGGTTCTTCGGCGTGCCGTTCCCGGTGTGGTACCCGCTGGACGCCGCCGGTGCGCCGCGGTATGACGCGCCGATCGTGCCCGACGAGGCGTCGCTGCCGGTCGACCCGTCCAGCGACGTCCCGCCCGGGTACACCGCCGAGCAGCGGGGCGTGCCCGGCGGGTTTGCCGCCGACCCCGACGTGATGGACACCTGGGCGACGTCCTCGCTCACCCCGCTGATCGCCAGTGGCTGGGAGCACGATACCGATCTGTTCTCCCGGGTCTTCCCGATGGACCTGCGCCCGCAGGCGCACGAGATCATCCGGACCTGGTTGTTCTCGACGGTGGTGCGCACCCACGCCGAGTTCGGCGTGCTGCCCTGGTCGAACGCGGCGATCTCCGGCTGGATCCTCGACCCGGACCGTAAGAAGATGTCGAAGTCCAAGGGCAACGTGGTGACCCCGATGGGCCTGCTCGAGGAGCACGGGTCGGACGCGGTCCGTTATTGGGCGGCGTCCGGGCGGCCGGGCACCGACACCGCCTTCGACGTCGGCCAGATGAAGAACGGCCGCCGGCTCGCCATCAAGATTCTCAACGCCAGCCGGTTCGTGCTCGGTCTCGCCGTGACTCCCGACACCGTGACCCCCGACGCCGTGGTCTCCGACGCCGGGGCGGCCCCCGCCCCGGCCAGTGAACCGCTGGACCGGGCCCTGCTGGCCGCCTTGGCCGACGTGGTCGACACCGCCACCGCGGCCTTCGACGGCTACGACTACGCCCGGGCCCTCGAGGTCACTGAGTCGTTCTTCTGGCGGTTCTGTGACGACTACGTCGAGCTCGTGAAGGGCCGGGCGTACGGCTCCTCCGGGGCGGCGGGCGCGGCCTCCGCGCACACCACGCTCTCGGTGGCCCTGTCGGCGTTGCTCCGGCTGTTCGCCCCGGTCCTGCCGTTCGTCACCGAGGAGGTCTGGTCCTGGTGGCGTCCTGGTTCGGTGCACCGGGCGAGCTGGCCGGACGCCGCCGAGATCCGCAAGCTCGCCGAGGGCGCCCGCGCGGAGCTCCTCGGTGCCGTCGGGGCGGCGCTGTCCGGTGTCCGCCGGGCCAAGTCCGAGGCGAAGGTGTCGCAGAAGGCCGAGGTCGCGAGCGTCCTGATCAGCGGCGAGGCCGACCTCGTCGCCCTCGTCGAGTCGGTGGCCGCGGACCTGCGCAGCGCCGGCAGCATCCGGGAGCTCACGCTGAGCCCGACCGGCGGCGAGATCGCCGTCGCCGTCGAACTGGCCTGAACACAGGGCACAGACGGGATCAGATGCCGGCGAGGCGCTTGGCGGACGGCCGCAGATACACGAACCAGGTCACCACGAAGCACAGCGCGTAGAAGGCGATGAAGGAGATGTACGCCGCGTCGCCGGTCCGGTAGCTCAGGAACGACTGCCGGAAGGCCAGGTTCACCAGCACCCCGCCGAACGCGCCGATCGCGCCGGCCAGGCCGATGAGGGCTCCGGACAGCCGCCGGGCCGAGTGCTGCGCCGCGACCGGGTCGCCACCGGCGTCGATGGTGGTCTGCGCCTTCGCCTGGAAGATCGCCGGGATCATCTTGTACGTTGACCCGTTCCCGACACCACTGAAGACGAACAGCGCGATGAACCCGACCAGGAACAGGGGAAGCGACTCCGTCAGCGAGGCGACGAGCACGATCGCGGCTGCGGCCGCCATCGCCACGAAGTTGGCGAAGGTGACCTTCGCTCCGCCGACGCGGTCCGCCAGGATGCCGCCGACCGGGCGGATCAGTGAGCCGAGCAGCGGACCGAGGAAGGTCAGGTAGGCGGCCTTGATCGGGGTGCTGAACTGGTCGTGGAACTGCACCTGGAGCACCTGGCCGAACGCGAAGCCGAACCCGATGAACGACCCGAACGTGCCGATGTAGAGCAGCGACATCACCCAGGTGTGACCGTCACGGGCGACGTCGCGCATCGCGCCCCGGTCGTTCTTCGCGCTCGACAGGTTGTCCATGAACAGCGCCGCGCCGAGCGTCACCAGGACGATCAGCGGTATGTAGACGGCAAGGACGACCCGGGGGTGGTCCTTGCCGGCGGTGGCGAGGACGAGCAGGCCGACAAGCTGGATCGCGGCCACCCCCAGGTTTCCGCCGCCGGCGTTCAGTCCCAGGGCCCAGCCCTTCAGCCGCTCCGGATAGTAGGCGTTGATGTTGGTCATCGAGGAGGCGAAGTTGCCGCCTCCGACCCCCGCGACCGCGGCGACGATCAGCAGGGTGGGGTAGGAGACGCCGGGAGAGAGAACGACGGCCGCGAGGATCGTCGGCACGAGGAGCACCGCCGCGCTGAAGATGGTCCAGTTACGCCCCCCGAACCGGGCGACGGCGAAGGTGTAGGGGATCCGCAGCACACAGCCGACGAGCGCGGGCAGCGAGGTCAGCAGGAACTTGCCGGCCGGGTCGATGTGGTAGGCCGGTCCGAGGAACAGGACCGTCACCGCCCACAACGACCAGATCGAGAACCCGACGTGTTCGGCCAGGATCGAGAAGATCAGGTTTCGGCGGGCGATGCGGGAACCGCCGTTGTTCCAGAAAGTGCGGTCCTCGGGCCGCCAGTCGTCGATCCAGCGGCCGCGTCGGGACGGACCGGTCACGGTGCCGGTAGTCGGGACGCCTTCCAGCGTGGCGCTCATAGATGATCCTCCGAGGTGCGGGTGATGCCACGACGGTAGAAATGCGCCGTTACGTGGCGCGGCGTCGGCTGTGACACTCTCTGAGACATCTGCTCACCTGGGCGGGGACCCGACGGTGAGACCTCGGGCGCACCGGCCGTCGGGCCGTCGGCGGATCCGCCGGGAGGCCGGGCGAGGCGTGGGTGGCCTGGCGGTCGACCGGTCAGTCGATCCGGCGTAGCTGCTCGCGGTAGCGCTTGCCGTTCGCCACGTAGATCGCGGCCCCGGCGGCGAGGGCACCCGGGGCGACGGAATCCGGCAGGATCTTCGCCGGCACGCCGAGCGCCCTCGCGCCCGGCGGCACGACCGTGCCGCCCACGACGACCGCGCCCGCGCCGACCAGCGCGCCCCGGCCGATCCGGGCCCGGTGGAGCACCACCGAACCGGAACCGACCAGGGCGCCGTCCTCGACGACGCAACCCTCCAGATGAGCCAGATGCCCGACCGTGCAGTCGTCACCCACCACCGTGGTGAGTTCCTCGGTAGCGTGGATCACCGTGCCGTCCTGGATGGACGTGCGGGCGCCGATCTCGATCGTCCCGTAGTCGCCACGCAGCACCGCGCCCGGCCACACCGTGGACTCGGGCCCGATCGTCACCGTGCCGATGACCGTCGCGTCCGGATGGACGTAGGCCGTGGGATCGATGGTGGGGACGGCGTCCCCCAGGGCGTACACGGCCATCCGAGCCTCCCGCTGATCGTGACGCCGCCGATCCGGACGGCGCACCGGTGGATCCCATCGTGCCCGGAAAGGAGCAGCCGGGTGCCCCGGAGAGCCGCTCGTGGCCGGCCGCTCATCAGTGCTCGCCGGTCACGCGTTCAGTCCTCGGATGCCGTTCAGTCCTCGGAGAAGGAGGTCTTCGGGTGGAGCATGCCGGGCGGTGGTGAACCCGTCGCCCGGGCCCATCCGCGCGCGGCCGCGCGCTCGGCCGCCAACCGGCCGATCCCGATCGCGAGACCCGAGATCGCCGCCCAGGCGACGGCCTCCGTCCAGGCGGTGTCCGGGTCCGCCGGGTTGGCCGGCGGGTCGGACTTGCGCACCTTGCGGTACAGGGCGCTCACGACTCGGCTCGCGGCCATGCCCGCGAGCGCGGTCGCCCCTCCGCCGACGATCTTCCATCCCAGCTTTGACGCTGCTTTCGTCACCCCGCACCTCTCGTTCCTCGGCGAGGACCATGCCGGTCCGCCCGCCCCCTGCTTACCCCGACCGGCCTGCTTAGCCCCTCGGATCGTCTTAGCCTCTCGGATCATCTGCTATCCGATCACGCCGGGATACGCCCGCCGGAGTCCGGGGCTCGCTGCGGCCCGTCGGACCGGCAGGCCGATGGCGGTACGAGGGCCATGGCCTAGCGTGGGGGTCACGCCCGGACCGGGCACCCTCGACCAGGAGAGCCATGACCGCCACCGATCCGACGACGCCCACCGCCCCGCCTCCCGCGTCCGCGGTGCCACTCGCCGTACAGCCCGCGCCCGCCGTACCGGGTCGGGTGGAGATCCTCGTCCGCCGGTCGGACCGCGAGCTGGCGCTGCCGGCGTACGCCCAGCCGTCGGACGCGGGGGCGGACCTGGTGACGGCCCAGGATGTGACGCTCGGCCCGGGGGAGCGGGCGACGGTCGGAACCGGCCTGAGCATCGCCCTGCCGGCCGGGTACGCGGCGTTCGTCCATCCGCGCAGTGGCCTGGCCGCGCGGCACGGCCTGTCCGTGGTCAACGCCCCGGGAACGGTGGACGCCGGTTACCGTGGAGAAATTAAAGTCATTCTGATCAATACCGACCGATCTGACATGATCACCCTACGTCGGGGCGACCGGATCGCCCAGCTGGTCGTGCAGCGCGTGGAGCACGCCGTGTTCCGGGAGGTCGATGAGCTGCCGGCCTCGGTGCGCGGAAGCGGCGGGTTCGGCTCCACAGGGGGTTTCGGGTCCGCCGGGGGGGCAGGAAAGGAGACCACCGGTGTTCGGGCGAGGGCGTAGGGAGTTCGACCGTCGCGAGGCCTCCGAGGTGGACGTCCCCGAGAAGGTCACCTCGCGGGGCTCGTCGGAGCCCGACGGTCCCTACGACATCGCGCAGGCACCCGATGACGACGTGCATCGCCTCGATCTCGGGTCGTTGCGGATTCCAGCGCTCGACGGCATGCAGGTGCAGTTCCAGGTCGAGGAGTCGACCGGCAAGCCGCTGACGGTGCTGGTGACCGACGGGCGCAGCGCGATGGAGCTCTCCGTCTTCGCGGCGCCGAAGAGCCGGGGCCTCTGGGACGAGGTACGGGCCGAGATTCTGGAGACCATTCAGGGGGGCGGTGGGTCGGAGGCAGACGGTCGCTACGGCCCCGAACTGCGGATGAGGTTGCCGACCGGGCGACCGGGCGAGACCGTGCCGGGTCGCATGATCGGTGTGGACGGTCCGCGCTGGTTCCTGCGGGCGGTGGTGACCGGCGCGGCCGGACAGGATCCGGCGGCCGGCCCCCTCCTGGACGCCGCGTTGCGCAATCTGATCATTTCTCGTGGTGACGGCGCGATGCCGGTGCGGGATCCGTTGCCCCTGAGGCTGCCGAAAGAGGTCACTGATCACCCCGATCACCCCGCTGGTTCCGGCGGACCGGTCGCCTCGGCGGCCAGCGGACGGCCCGAGATGCCCGTGCGCGGTGCGCGTATAGCCGAGATCCGCTGACCGCCCTGTGCCCGGGGTCCCCGCATTGCGCCGAAGGCCCCCGATGGCTCCCGGAGGAGGATCGCCGGAGGTGATTCGACGGAGACCCCGTGCGGCGCCCTGTGCCCGGGGTCCCCGCATTGCGCCGAAGGCGCCATGCGGGGCGGGCACATTGAGCGCCGGTCATGCGTTGCATTGGACGTGTTGAACGTGTTGGACGTGCTCGAGCAGCAGTTGCTTGCGCCGAGTCGCCGACGAGCCGGATCGGAGGAGCGGTGGGCGAGTCACGCGGCTGGTTGGGGCGCAAGCTCCACAGACTGACAGCAGGGACGAGCGAGCTCGACGCCGAGGACCTCCAGGCGGCCTCGGCGGCGGCGGGCGCCGCCCCGATGAGCGGCTGTCGTGACCGGGACGAGATCTGCGTCGCGGGTACCATCCAGGCCGTGACGGTACGTGCGCGTTCGGGTGCACCGACCCTGGAGGTCGACATCTACGACGGCAGCGGCACCGTCACGTTGGTCTTCCTCGGCCGCCGGGACATCCCGGGCCTGCGGGCTGGCGCGTCGGTCAAGGCTTCCGGGCGCGTTACCGTGCAGGAGAACCGTCCGATCATCTTCAACCCGCGTTACGAACTACTCCCCGTTCCGTCGGCGAGCGCCTAGGTCGGCGGGTCCGCCCAACCCGACGGGATCTTAACCAGACATGCCACGTACGCCATCTCCCGACACGCCTCCGATGACGATGTCCGAGGCCATCGGCGGCCCACGGGGGATCATTGACAGCTCCGTGCCCACCGTGGCGTTTGTGACGGTGAACGCCGAGGCCGGACTGACCGCCGGCATTGCGGTCGCCATTGCCACGGCGGCCGCTCTGCTGGTGCTGCGCATCGTGCGCCGTGAGCCGACCCAGCAGACCTTTTCGGGGTTGTTCGCCGTGGCGATCGCTGCATTCGTGGCCTCTCGCACCGGGAACGCGAAGGGGTTCTTCCTGCCCAGCATCGCGAAGAACGCGCTCTGGGGGGTGGTGGCCCTGCTGTCGATCGTCCTGCGCCGGCCGGTGACGGGGTATCTCATGGCCGGTCTGGACAGCCGCTATGCGAACTGGCAGCGGGTGCCCCGCCAGCGGCGGGCCGCGGTGTGGGCGACGGTCGTCTGGATCGCCGTGTTCGGTGTGCGGTTCGTCGTGCAGGGGGTGCTCTACCTCGCCGACGAGCCCGGCTGGCTGGCCGCGGCCAACATCGCCCTGGGACTTCCGTTGTTCGGTGTCGCGGTGTTGGCCAGCTTCGCCATCGTCCGCCGGATCGCACCGCTGCCCCCCGCCGCCACCGACCCGACGGTCGTGGACGGCGAGGTGCTGGACGGCGAGGTGCTGGCCGGGGACGCCCCGCGCGGCGAGCTCCCGCGCGGAGAGCGGCGGCCTGCCGGCTGACGGCCTCCGCATCGCCAGCCTGTCGCGCGTCAGCCTGTCGCGCGTCAGCCCGGCGTGCCCGCGCCTGCCGGCGCTTGACCGAGCAGCACGGCGAGCTTCTCCTCGGCCTCGGCGTTCGTCGTGACCGCGAGAACCTCGTCGCCGTCTTCCAGGGTGGCGTCGGGCGAGGGAATGACCGCCCGTCCGTCACGCAGGATCACCACCAGGGCGCTGTCCGCCGGCAGGGCGATCTCGCTGAGCCGCTGGCCGATCACTGGCGCGTTCTCGGCCAGCGTCAGCTCGACGAGGGATGCATCGCTCTGCCGGAACCGCATCAGCTGGACGAGGTCGCCGACGCTGACGGCCTCCTCGACCAGAGCCGTGAGCAGGCGCGGCGCGGACACCGCCACGTCCACCCCCCACGACTCGGTGAACAGCCATTCGTTCTTGGGATGGTTGACCCGCGCCACGACCCGGGGCACGCCGAACTCGGTCTTCGCGAGCAGCGAGACGACGAGGTTCACCTTGTCGTCCCCGGTGGCGGCCACCAGGACGGTGTACTCGTTCAGCCCGGCCGCGTCGAGCTGGGACAGCTCGCAGGCGTCCGCGAGCAGCCACCGGGCCTCCGGTAGCGCGTCGGTCCGGATCTTCTGCGGATCCCGCTCGATGATGAGCACCTCGGAGCCGTTCTCCAGCAGTTCGGCGGCGATGGACCGGCCGACCTTGCCCGCTCCCGCGATCACCACCCGGCGCACGCTCATCGCTTCTCCTCCTCGCGCGGCATCGTCTGCCTGGATCTGCCCGGAGCTACCCGGCGCCCTCGCCGTCCGGCCCGGTGCGCAGCACCGTGTCCGCCTTGGATGCGTGCGCCTTCGTCACCGCCACGTGCACGACGTCACCGTCCTGGACGAGGGTGCGGGCGTCGGGCAGGACACCCTCGCCGAACCGGGTCACGCAGACCACCCGTACCCCGGCGGACTCCTCCAGCTCCCGGATCCGGCAGCCCACCCAGGCGGGTCCTGGTGGGATCGCGGCCAGCAGCACCGAGCCCGACGGATCGGACCACTGCGGCGTGACAGCGTCGGGCAGGAGCCGGCCGAGGATCTGGTCCCGGGTCCAGCGCACCGTGGCGACGGTGGGGATACCGAGCCGCTCGTAGACCTCGGCCCGGCGGGGATCGTAGATCCGCGCGACGACCCGCTCGACCCCGAACATCTCGCGGGCCACCCGGGCGGCGATGATGTTTGAGTTGTCCCCGCTGGAGACGGCGGCGAACGCGGCGGCCCGCTCGATGCCCGCCTCGATGAGGGTGTCGCGGTCGAAGCCTATCCCGGTGACCCGCAAACCGGTGAAATCGTGCGGTAGCCGCCCGAACGCGGCGGGGTTCTGGTCGATGATCGCTACTGAGTGGCCGAACCGTTCGACGCTGCGGGCAAGCGCGGAGCCGACTCGGCCGCAGCCGAGGATCACGACATGCACAAGGGTTCAGGGTAGTCCGATCCGGCCTGACCGGCGCAGGTCACGTGGCCGGATCTCCGGATACGGAGCATCTGTGTGCCACGCCACACTGATGCTGAACTGCGTGGCTGGCGTCGGTAGCATCGCCGCGTGGCGCTCACGGATCGCCTCAAGCGCGGTTTCGTCGGTCGACCGATCGGGAGCGACCGGCTTGGGGAGACACTGCTCCCCAAACGGATCGCCTTGCCCGTCTTCGCGAGCGATGCCCTTTCCTCGGTGTCGTACGCGACCGAGGAGATCCTGCTTGTCCTGTCACTCGGCGGGCTGGCCTTCTACCACTACTCGCCCTGGCTCGCTGGAGCCGTCGCCATCCTGATGCTGACGGTGGTGGCGTCCTACCGGCAGAACGTGCACGCCTACCCGAGTGGCGGCGGCGACTACGAGGTCGTCTCGGTCAACCTGGGCTCGCGGGCCGGCCTGCTGGTGGCCAGTTCCCTGCTGGTTGACTACGTCCTCACGGTCGCGGTGTCGGTGTCGGCCGGTGTCGCGAACCTGACGTCGGCCGTCACCGGGCTCGCCGCGCACAAGGTGCTCCTCGCGGTCGTCATCGTGATCCTATTGACGATAATGAACCTGCGTGGGGTGCGCGAGTCCGGCACGGCGTTCGCCATCCCGACCTACGGCTTCGTGCTCGGCATCTTCGTAATGATCGTCACCGGGCTGGTCCAGGCGGCCGTCGGTCATCCGCCGCGGGCCGAGAGCGCCGGATACCAGGTGGTCGCCGAACACGACTACGCGGGATTGGCCCTGGTGTTCCTGGTGCTGCGGGCGTTCGCCTCGGGATGCACGGCGCTCACCGGGGTCGAGGCGATCAGTAACGGGGTGCCCGCGTTCCGGAAGCCCAAGAGCCGCAACGCCGCGACCACCCTGCTGATGCTGGGGTTCATTGCAGTCACGATGTTCGGCGGCGTCACCGCGCTGGCTCTGATCTCCGACGTGCATGTCGCCGAGCACACCGGGGACCTGATCGGCGCCAGTGGTGAGCAGCCGACCGTGATCGCCCAGGTCGCCGCCGCCGTCTTCGGGGACGGATCGCCCGGCTTCGGCTACATCGCCGTCGTCACCGCTCTCATCCTGATGCTGGCGGCGAACACCGCCTTCAACGGCTTCCCGGTGCTGGGTTCGATCCTTGCCCGCGACGGCTACCTGCCGCGTCAGCTATACACCCGCGGCGACCGACTGGCCTACTCCAACGGGATCGTGCTGCTCGCCGGCTTCGCGATCATGCTGATCATCGTGTTCGACGCGCAGGTCACTGCCCTGATCCAGCTCTACATCCTCGGGGTCTTCATCTCGTTCACCCTCAGCCAGACCGGGATGGTGCGGCACTGGGCGCGCATCCTGCGCTCGGACGACCCGGCTGCGTCCGATCCGGCCGCCCGTCGGCGGATCCGTCGGTCTCAGGCGATCAACTTCTTCGGCGCCTGTCTCACCGGCACCGTGCTGATCATCGTGCTGGTCACGAAGTTCACCCACGGTGCCTGGATCGTCTGTCTGGCTATCCCGATCATCTTTCTCGGGATGCGGGGGATCAGGGCTCACTACGACCGGGTCGCGGTCGAACTCACCCCGGAACCCGGGCCGCCGACCCTGCCCTCCCGGATCCACGCCGTCGTCCTCGTCAGTAAGATCCATGCCCCGACGCTGCGGGCCCTGGCCTACGCCAAGGCGTCGCGGCCGCACAGCCTCGTCGCGGTCACGGTCGCCGTCGACCAGGCGGAGGCCGATCGGCTCCGCAAGGCGTGGGCGGAGCGAGGGATCACCGTCGATCTCGTGGTGCTGGCCTCCCCCTACCGGGAGGTGACCCGCCCGGTGCTGGACTACGTTGCCCGGATCAGGCGGGAGAGCCCACGGGACGTCGTCGCCGTCTACGTCCCCGAGTACGTCGTCGGTCACTGGTGGGAGCATCTCCTGCACAATCAGAGCGCGCTGCGGCTCAAGGCCCGGCTTCTCTTCCAGCCCGGCGTCATGGTCACCAGCGTGCCCTGGCAGCTCGCCTCGTCCAGGCTGGCCGAGCAGCGGCTCGAGCGGACCGGGGCGGGCGCGGTGCGACAGGGCCGGGCCACGCTTCCCGGCCCGTCGGAGCGGAAGCGGTGAGTCGACAGCGCCGGCCCGCGCGATCGCGCGTCTCCGGGGACACCGCACGGCAGGCCCGCGCCCCAGGGATCGCGGTCGGCTCGCTGCTCGACCTCGACGTTGGGCCGGTGGCCCACGGCGGCTTCTGCGTCGCCCGCTCGGGCGGTCGGGTGGTGTTCGTCCGCCATGCCCTGCCCGGCGAACGGGTCCGTGCCCGAGTTACCGACGCCTCCCACGAGCGGTACTGGCGGGCGGACGCGGTCGCCATCCTGACGCCCTCGCCGGACCGAGTGGTCGCGCCCTGCCCGCACGCCGGCCCAGGGTTGTGCGGGGGGTGCGACTGGCAGCATGCCGGCCTCGCGGCGCAGCGGCGCGGCAAGGCCGAGGTCGTGGCCGACGCCCTTCGGCGGTTCGGTGGCCTCGACGCCCGGGTCAGCCCCGCGCACGCCGGGTCCGGCCTCGGGACGGCGGCCGAGGCCGGACCCGGCGCCGAGCCGGCGCTGGAGGTGCTGGTCGAGGCGGTGCCCGTCAGCGGCCCGGAGCGGCTGACCGGATCCGACCGGTCCGGTGGCGTCGACGACGGACTGGCGTGGCGGACCCGGATGCGCTTCGCGGTGACGGCCGGCGGCGAGGTCGGGCTGCGGGCGAGCCGCTCGCACGAGGTGGTGGCGACGCCGGACTGCCGCATTGCCCACCCCCTCGTCCTCGCGGCGCTCGCCGGCCGGCGGTTCCCCGGGGCCGACGCCGTCGAGGTCGCGGTCAGCCCGGCGACCGGGCAGGTGGCCGTGGCGGTGCATCCCGCCGGCGCCGGGACGGTCGTCGACGACGGGCGCGTCGGGACCGGCGAGGACCCCGGGGAGGCCGGAGTCCCTGGGGAGGTCGTCGAGGTGGTGGGGGAGCGGAGGTTCCGGCTCGGGCTGGAGGTGTTCTGGCAGGTCCATCCGGCGGCTCCCGGCGTGCTGGTGGACGCGGTCCGCGGGGCTCTGCGTCCCCGAGCCGGGGAGACCGCGCTCGACCTGTATGCCGGGACGGGCCTGTTCGCGGCGTTCCTCGCGGAGGATGTCGGCGCCGCTGGCCGCGTCATCGCACTGGAGTCCGACGCCGCGTCGGTCGCGGCCGCGGCGAACAACCTCGCCGATCTGCCATGGGTCTCGCTGCGGGCGTTGCGGGTGACACCGGCTACCATCCGCGGGGTGCTCGGTACGGGCGGGCCGGCCGGCCGGGTCGATCTCGCGGTGCTCGACCCGCCGCGCACCGGGGCGGGCCCGGCGGTGGTGGCCGCGCTGCTCGCCCATCGCCCCCGCGCGGTCGCCTACGTCGCCTGTGATCCCGTCGCATTGGGTCGGGACCTCGCTGCCGCGGCAGCCGTGGGCTACGATCTCGTCGCGTTGCGCGCCTTCGACCTGTTCCCGATGACCGCCCACGTCGAGTGTGTGGCACTGCTCGAGCCGCGAGGCGCGGACCGGAGTCCGCACCTGGTGTGATTGTGCCGGTACCAGAAGTGTCGCCGGAATGGCGTGGACTCCACTTCCGGCCGCTTCTGGCACGACCTGGTCGTCCCGGCGTGTCGCCCGCGCGCCACGCCGACAGAGTGTGTGCATCCGCGTACTCGGATCCGGACCAATAGTGGACAACCGGGGAGGTGGATTCTACCGCGATCAGGCCTATTGCCTGACGGTCTACGAGGAACTCACATGTCGGGTGCCCGTCTGCAAGGGACCAGGCGGGCTGCGTAGACTTTGCCGGACCCGGACCGATCCCCTTTCGGGAGAGGGAGTTCACGCCGTGTCGCTTCTGTCCACGATCAGTAGTCCGCAGGACGTCAAGCGCCTCGACCACGAGGAGCTCGGCACCCTGGCGGCCGAGATCCGTGATTTCCTCATTCACGCAGTCGCGCGTACGGGAGGTCACCTCGGGCCGAATCTGGGGGCTGTCGAGCTGACGTTGGCAATACATCGTGTGTTTGATTCGCCATTCGACCGCATCCTTTGGGACACCGGCCATCAGTCCTATGTGCACAAGATTCTGACCGGCCGGGCGGACGATTTCTCCGGGCTGCGCCAGAGGGGTGGCCTTTCCGGCTACCCCAGCCGGGCCGAGTCCGAGCACGACATCATCGAGAACTCGCACGCCTCGACCGCCCTGTCCTACGCCGACGGGCTGTCGCGTGCCTACGCGCTGCGTGGTGAGGGCCGGGCCGTCGTCGCCGTCGTCGGTGACGGTGCCCTGACCGGCGGGATGTGCTGGGAGGCGCTGAACAACATCGCCGCCGACGACCGGCCCGTCGTCATCGTCGTCAACGACAACGGCCGGTCCTACGCACCGACGATCGGCGGCCTCGCCGACCACCTCGCCGCGCTGCGGCTGGCGCCCGAGTACGAGCAGGTCCTCGACGTCGTCAAGCAGGTCCTCGGCCGCACCCCGCTGGTCGGCCCCCCGCTGTTCGACGCGCTGCACGGCATCAAGAAGGGCATCAAGGACGTCGTCCAGCCGCAGGGCATGTTCGAGGACCTCGGCCTGAAGTACGTCGGCCCGGTCGACGGCCACGACGTCGTCGCGGTCGAGTCGGCCCTGCGCCGGGCTCGGGACTTCGGCGGGCCCGTCATCGTCCACTGCGTGACCCGCAAGGGCTTCGGCTACCCGCCGGCGGAGCAGGACGACGCCGACAACTTCCACGGCGTCGGCATCATCGACCCGGCGACCGGTAAGCCGGTGTCGACGTCGAAGACCATCAGCTGGACGAGCATCTTCTCGGGCGAGATCGTGCAGATCGGTTCCGAGCGGCCCGACGTCGTCACGCTGACCGCCGCGATGCTCCAGCCGGTCGGTCTCGGCGCCTTCGCCAAGGCCTACCCGGACCGGGTGTTCGACGTCGGTATCGCCGAGCAGCACGCCGTCACCTCGGCCGCCGGGCTCGCGATGGGTGGGCTCAAGCCCGTCGTGTGTCTCTACGCCACGTTCCTCAACCGCGCGTTCGATCAGGTCCTGATGGACGTCGCCCTGCACCGCCAGCCCGTGACGTTCGTGCTCGACCGGGCCGGTATCACCGGGGAGGACGGGGCGTCGCACAATGGCATGTGGGACCTGTCGTTCCTGCAGGTTGTCCCGGGGCTCGCGATCGCCGCCCCGCGGGACGCGCCGACCCTGCGGGCGGAGCTGCGCGAGGCCGTGGGTAACACCGACGGCCCGACCGTCGTGCGCTTCCCCAAGGGCAAGGTCGCCGCGGACGTGCCGGCGATTGACACGGTCGGCGGGGTGGACGTGCTCTACCGTTCGCCGAAGGTGGCCCAGCGCCGCGAGGTGCTGCTGGTCTCCATCGGCGCGATGGCCGCGACCTGCCTGGAGATCGCGGAGCGGGTCGCGAGCCAGGGCATCGGCATCACCGTCGTCGACCCGCGGTGGGTCAAGCCACTGGACCCGGCACTGATCGATCTTGCCCGCGCCCACGACCTCGTCGTCACCGTCGAGGACAACGGCCGGGTCGGCGGGGTCGGGGCTGCGCTGGCCCAGTTGCTGCGCGACGCCGACGTCGACGTGCCCCTGCGGGACTTCGGCATCGCCCAGCGCTTCCTCGACCACGGCAAGCGGGACGAGGTCATGGCCGAGGTCGGGCTTGCCCCGCAGGACCTCGCCCGCAAGGTCGTCGAGGCCGTCGCGAAGCGCCAGCCGGCCATCGAGGACGACCCGGCCTCGCCCGGCGAAGCGGCCCCGGCGGGCGAGCGGGCCGGCGAGGCCATCGGCGACCAGCGTTGATCCCCGGCGCCCTGATCCCCGGCGCCCTGACTCGGGTGCCCTGATCCCGAACGCACCCGGGTATCGCCCGGTCACCGGGGTTCGGCGGGCGAGGACCCGCCACCGTGTCGGGACCCGCCACCGTGTCGGGGCCCGGCACGATGGCGGCCCGACCGCCGTCCTAGGCTGACCAGGTGGGTGAGCACACCGTGTCGGCGCGCCGGGGCGCCGCCTCCCGCCGCCGGGCTGGGCGCGGCCCACGCTGGTGGGCCATGCGTGGTGCGCTCTTGGTGGCCCTCGGGCTGCTGGTTCTCGCCCTGGTCAGCCAGTGGAACGAGATCGAGGAGTCCGTCCGCTCGCTCACCGTGGGCGGCGTGGTGGCCTCGGGTGTGGTCACCGTGCTTGCCGTCGGTACCACCGTGCTGTCCTGGCGGGCGTTGCTGGGAGGGCTGGGTGCCGCGCTTCCCCTGCGGGCCGCCGTGCGGATCTTCTTCGTCGGGCAGATCGGCAAGTACATCCCGGGCAGCGTGTGGCCGGTGCTCGCGCAGATGGAGCTCTCCCGTGACCACGGCGTCTCCCGGTCGAAGGCGGCTTCGGCGAGCCTGGTCGTATTGGCGCTCGCGGTGCCGAGCGGGGGGCTCGCCGCGGCGGTCACCCTGCCGTTCGTCTCCGCGCAGGCGCTCGCCGACTACTGGTGGGCGCTGGCGGTCGTGCCCGTCTTCGTCGTCGTGCTCTGCCCGCCGGTGCTGTCCCGCCTGCTGGCGCTGGCGTTCCGGCTGCTGCGCCGCCCACCGTTGACCGAACCGCTGCCCCCGCGGGCCGTCGCCGCCGGAGCCGGCTGGTTGCTGCTCAGCTTCTGCTGCTACGGGGTGGCGACCTGGCTGCTCGTCCGGGATCTGCATCCGGCGGTCGGCGGCGGCCGGCTGTTGCTGCTCTCCCTCGGGGCCTATGCCCTGGCCTGGACCGCCGGATTCCTGGTACTGGTGCTGCCCGCCGGGGCGGGGGTGCGGGAGGCGGTGCTGGTACTGGCGCTGGCCCCGGCGGTCGCCAGTGGGCCGGCGACCCTGGTCGCGCTGGTGGCGCGGCTTCTCGCCACGATCGCCGACCTGGTCTGGGCGCTCGTCGGTGTCGCCCTGCGGCAGCGGGGTGCTCGGCTGTCGTGTACTGATGATGTGGTGCAGGAGCGAATGTGAGG
>NZ_CDWWEW010000024.1:20878-26946 GCF_977966315.1 Frankia sp. CeRuru1 | reverse complement strand
ACCGCGGCGGTGGGGGTGTCGGGGGCGGCGTTCATCGGTGCCGTTCTCACCCTGGCTCTCGTGATCGCGTTAGGGCGTAGGCGCGGTTACCTGGACCCGCAGCGGCTGCTGCTTGCGGGGGTGGCGCTGACCTATCTGTTCCAGGCTGGCACCAGCTACCTGCAGTTGCGGGTCGGTTCGAACCAGCTCGCCGCGGTGCTGTTCTGGCTGCTGGGAACGGTGTCGGGGGCCGAGTGGGACACATTGGGGCTGCCCGCGTGCATCGTCGTGGCCGCGACGCTGTGGCTGCTGGCGCAGGCCCGGTCGTTGAATGCCTTGCTGCTCGGCGATGAGGCCGCCGCCTCGCTGGGTATCCCGGTCAGCCGGCTGCGGACCCAGCTGCTGATCGTCACCGCCGCTCTGACAGCGTCCGTCATCTCCGTTGCCGGCGGTGTCGCGTTCGTCGGCCTCATCGCGCCGCACTGCGTCCGGATGCTCATCGGGTCGGACTACCGGCGGCTGCTCCCGGTGACGGCGCTGCTGGGCGGAACGTTCCTCGTGCTGGCCGATCTCCTCGGCCGGGTCGTGGCCCGGCCGTTGGAGCTGCCGTTGAGCATTATCACCGCGGTCGCCGGGGTGCCCTTCTTCCTCGTGCTGCTGCGCCGGTCGGGACGGGCGAGTGGTGCCTCGTGACGGGCCTTCGCCTGGAAGGTCTGGGTGTCGTCGCCGACGGGGTACAGATTGTGTACGACTTGACGGTCGACTGCCCCCCTGGCGCCTTCGTCGGCCTGGTCGGTCCGAACGGCAGCGGGAAGTCGACCGTGCTGAAGACGGTCTACCGGGCGGTGCGGCCGACGTCCGGTGCGGTGCTGCTTGACGGGACGGACCTGGTCAGGGACCTCACCCCGCGCCAGTCGGCGCGGCGGGTCGCGGCCCTGGCGCAGGAAAGCCCCGATGGCTTCGACTTCACCGTCCTTGAGGTGGTCGCGACCGGGCGGGCCCCCCACCAGAGCGCGTGGAGCCCGACTTCGGCCGGGGATCATGAGATCATCTCGGCCGCGCTCGACACTGTGGGCATGGCCGCGCACGCCGGGCGGGCGTTCGCGTCGCTGTCCGGCGGCGAGAAGCAGCGGGTCCTGCTGGCGCGCGCCCTCGTGCAGGCACCGTCGGTGCTGATCCTGGACGAGCCGACCAACCATCTGGATATCAGCACCCAGCTGAGCCTGCTGGAGTTGGTGCGCTCACTCGGGATCACCGTGCTCGCCGCGTTACATGACCTCAACCTCGCGGCGGCCTTCTGCGACCGGCTCTATGTCCTGCACGACGGCGCGGTGATCTGTTCGGGAAAACCGGAGGACGTCCTGACCGCCGACCTCATCGGCCGCGTGTTCGGGGTGCGCGCCGACCGGAGTGTCCACCCGGTGACCGGCCGCCTCCACCTCGCCTTCTCCAGTCTTCCCTTCCCCAGCCCGCCTTCCTCCAGCCCGTCTTCCTCCAGCCTGCCCGGAACAGACGAGCCGGCCCCGGTGGTAGCTGGCGCGGAAATCCCGATAAAGCAATGACCCGATGAAGCAATGGAAGGAAATAGAACCCGATGAAGAAACTCGGCGCCGGCGTCGCGGTCGCCGCCCTGCTCGTTGTTACCGCCGGTCTCACCGGCTGCGGGTCCGGTTCGACCACCGGCGCGGGCAGTGCGAGCGCGGCCGATGCCCGGTCGGCCCCGGCCGGTACCCGCTATCCCGTTGAGGTGGCGAACTGCGGCCGGACCCTGCACTTCGACAAGGCCCCGGCGCGGGTCGTCTCCGGGTGGACCACCAGTACCGAGCTCCTCATCGAACTGGGCCTGACGGACCGGATCGTCGGCCAGTACAACACCAGCAGCGGCACACCGGCGGCGAAGTACGCCAGTGTGGAGGCGAAGCTACCCGTCCTCAGTACCGGCGCGCCGACCCGAGAGGCGCTGCTCGCCGCCCGGCCCGACCTGATCTGGGCGGATGGCAGCTATCTGTTTGACGGCCGGCAGCTCCCCACGATCGCCGAGCTGGCCGCCCAGGGCACCCAGGTGATGATTCTCAGCGGGTTCTGCACCGACGACGCCACCAAGGCGACGGTCCGTGACGTCGACACCGACCTGACCGCGCTCGGCACGATCTTCGGCATTCCGGACCGGGCCAGGCAGGTCCAGGCCGACATCAACGAACGGCTCCGCCAGGTCGCGACGAAGATCCAGAGCAGGGACCCCGTCCCGGTCGCGATGGTCGCCACCTACCAGGGAACCGTCTACACCTACGACGGCGTCTACACCGACATCGCGCGGCTCGCCGGGGCGCGGAACATCTACGCGGGCACCCTGCCCAAGGGCAAATACTTCAGTGAGCTGTCGGTGGAGGACCTCATCAGCAAGAATCCCGGCACCCTCGTCTATCTGCTCAGCGGCAGCGAAACCGAGGCCGAGGCCCGCAAGTTCCTCACCTCCCGGCTCCCGACCGTGGCGGCAGTCCGCAACAACCGGGTGTTCTTCCTCCCGCAGTCGGACTCGGCCAACCTCGCAGGCGTGGAAGGCGTGACAAAGCTGGCCGCCGCGCTGCACGCCTGAGCCGCAGACCCAAAAATGTGGGATGACCTGAGATGAGTAACAATCTGAGATGAGTACGGTACCCGCCTTCCGGCTTTTCCTGGCGAGCCGGGCTGTCTCCTGGGCGGGTTCGGCGATGACGCTCGTCGCGCTCCCGGTGCTGCTTTTCCAGCGCACCGGGAGCGGCACGCTCGCGGGCGTGCTGGTCGGTCTCGAAGCGGTGCCCTACCTTGTGCTCGGACTGCCCGCCGGTGCCCTGGTCGACCGCTGGGATCACCGGCGCACGATGGTGGTCACCAGTTGCCTCAGCGGCCTGACGATGGCCAGCATCCCCGTGGCCCACTGGGCCGGTGTCCTCACCACACCCCATCTGCTGATCTCCGCGGTGCTTGTTGCCTCGGTCTTCGTGTTCTTCGATGCGGCCAGCTTCGGCGCAGTCCCGGCGATCGTGGGACGGGACGCGGTGGCCGCGGCGACCGGGGCGATGGTGTCGGTGAGCACCGTTGTCAACCTGGTCGGGCCGGCCGTCGGCGGGGTGGCCGCGGCCACGGTGGGCGCAGCCAATGTGCTCGCCCTCGATGCGTTCAGCTACCTGGTCGGTGCCATCCTGCTCTCCCGGGTGCGCTGGGCCGTGCCGGCCGCCGCCGACCGGAGCGGGCCGGCTGGCAGCCGGGTGAGCCGGACCCGTCGCGACATCGCCGAGGGCCTGCGCTACATCCGGGGGCATCGCCTCATCCGGACTCTGACCCTGCTCGGGGCCGGCAGCAGCCTGTCCGGGGGCGCGGTCACCGGCCTGGTCGTCGTCGTCGCGGTACGGCAGTTCGGCCTTCCCGACGACGACCCGCGGATCGGTCTCCTCTACGTCGCCGCCGCGCTCGGAACGCTGATCGTCAGCCAGCTGCTCAGCTGCGTGCACCGATACGTCCCCACCGGAACGATCACACTCGGTGCGCTCGGAGCCAGCACGCTCGCCCTGATCGGCTGGTCGCTGAACACGGCGTGGCTGCCAGGGATGGGCATCCTGCTGCTCTGGCAGGCCAGCACCTCCCTGGTCATCCTCAACGGCATCGTCGTCCGGCAAGCCGTCACCCCCCTACGCCTGCAGGCCCGGGTCAACACCACCGCGAGGATGATCGCCTGGGGCGGGACGCCGCTGGGTGCCGTGCTCGCCGGCATCCTCGCCGATGCCTGGGGCACCCGGGCCGCTCTGCTGACCGCCTCGGCCGGGGTCGGCCTGGCGCTGGTAGCGGGCCTGATGGCAGGCCTCGGCCACACCGGCAGGCTTCAGGACCTGATCAGGGCCGACGAGGTACCGGCCAACCCGCCGCAGGCCGGGCCCGGTGGGCCGGACGCCGAGGTCCGGGCGGTGACAGCCCCCGAATGAGCCCCCGAATGAGCCGCCCGGCGGATGTGTGGATATCGGCCCATCCCCACGCCGCTCGTGCTAGCGTTCTTGTTGAAAACGAAAACCGTTTTATTGCGAAGGAGGTGAAGCATGGCGGAGATCTCGTTCGAGGAGCTGGCCGAGGCGCCGGTCCTCGCTGCCCCGCAGGACCCGACCACGCACGCGCTCGTCCAGAGCCCGTTCGCGTGGGACGACGAGGAGTAGTGCCCCCGGTTCACTGAGGGCACCGAGTGCACCTTGGTGAGCCAGTGCAAGCCGTGACCGCCGGGGCCGTCAGTTCCCGGACGGCCCCGACGGTCACGGTCTCCACCGGGTTCATCCCGGCCCGCGCGGCCCGTGTCGGCCATGACCCCTGCTGACCACGGCCGCGACCAGCCCACCATCACCAGACCACCACGACCGCGACACACCCGATGAGGAAAGCCGACGTGTTCGCTCCTGGCCACCATCTCTACCGGACCGCCGACGGGAGTTGGCGTTACAGCGCCCCCGGGGACGTCTTCGTCCGAATTGGCGGCGAGGACCGGCTGCTCGCCCTCGTGCGGGACGTCGCGGCCGGAGCCACCCAGCTGCCCCTGCCCGATGTGGACCGACCCGCCGTCGAGCGCATGACCGCCGCGCTCACCGATCGCGGCGTGTTCGTCGGCCCGGGGCGTGTGGGGACCGTTCCGGCTGGCTGGAAGGTGCACCTTGACGGCGACAGTCCGGTCGTCGGGAAGCTCACCGAACTCCTGGGCGACCTCCTCGAGGACGTCGAGTGCACCGTGGGCCCGGCGGACGAGGCCGCGGTCGCCGGCTCGGACGTCGTCGTCAGCTGCGCCCGGTGGCTGCCGGACTCGCACTGGTGCCGGCTCGACCAGTGGTGCGCGGCGCACCACACGCCATGGCACGGCTGCTACGCCGAGGGCGACACGTTCGTTGTGGGACCCTTGTCAATGCCGGGCCGTACGGCGTGCTACCAGGACACCAGAGGACGTCGGCTCGCCGCGGCCGCTCTCCCCGACGAGCTGATCGCCCACTGGGCCTACCTCGATTCCGACGCGGTCAAGCCGCCGGCCCCGTTCACCCCGGCAGCCACTGCGGTGCTGGCGGGGCTGCTCGCCGCCGACCTGCGGGCGCTGGCGGCGGGAAGCCCCGTTCCCAGCGAGGGGCACCAGCTCGTCGTCGACCTGACCACGGCGTCGATCAGCCGGCATCCGGTGCTTCCTCTTCCCAACCTCGCGGTCAACCCGGTCTAGGCGCCGGGGCATGCACGCCATCGACGCGAACCAGGCCGTGCCGGCGGCGGACGGCGTCCTGCTGGCGACCGACGTCTACCGTCCCGACCGGCTACCCGCCCCGGCGGTGGTCACTCGCACCCCGTACGGTCGCGGTTCGCTGCTGGCAAACGGCGTCGGGTGGGCGCGGAACGGACTGGCCTACGTCGCCCAGGACGTGCGGGGGCGCTACGGGTCGGACGGGACCTGGACCCCGTATCAAGGGGAGCGCGCCGATGGCCGGGCGTTGGTCGAATGGGTCCACCGCCAGCCCTGGTGCGACGGGAACGTGATCCTCGCCGGAGCCTCCTACGGCTCGTTCACCGCGTGGGCAGCCGCCGTCACCGTGCCCGAGCTCGTGCGCGCAGTGATCAGCGAGGTACCCGCCGCGGGTCTGCGGCCCGCCAACGTGGACCCGTCGGGGATCCTGCGGCTGGCCGAGTACGCCGGATGGTGGACCGAGCACGCCGAGAGCCGCACCAGCAGGAACGGGCTGTCCGCGCAGATGCTGGGCTGCGAGCCGGACCTGCTGCGGCACCTGCCGGTCGCTGACCTCGGCCGGCACCTCTGGGCACGGGTGCCACGCTGGTGGAGCGCCATAGCCCCGGCTCTGTCAGCCCCGGCTCCGTCGACGACCGGCGACGGCCCGGCACCGCACGACCGTACGGGCGACGACCTCGGGGAGGGCATCAGCACGCAGGAACTGGCCTGCTGCTCGCTGCCGTCCCTGCATATCGGCGGCTGGTACGACCTCTTCCTGCCGCAGACGCTGTGGCAATGGGAAACCTCGGGCCGCGACCGCGCTCCGAACAGGCCCGCCCGGGGCCTGGTGATCGGGCCGTGGGGGCACGAG
>NZ_CDWWEW010000024.1:0-20853 GCF_977966315.1 Frankia sp. CeRuru1 | reverse complement strand
ACCCCCGCTTCCAGCTCGGCGGGTGGGCGGGAGCACGGGCCCGCCTCGCAACTGCCGCTGGGACGCCTCCAGGTCGCGTGGATCTTTGACGTGCTGGCCGGCCGGGACGCGTCGATCACCAAGGTGTTCCTCGTCGAGGGCGGACGCTGGCTGGACCGGTGGCCGGCGCCCACCGCCACCCTGGGCCTGCAGGCCAGCGCTGACGGGTCACTCCTGCCGAACCCGCCCGAGCGGCCCGCCGAGCACCGGTTCACCTACGACCCGCTCGACCCCTTCCCCAGCCTCCCGCGGGACTGCGACCGTGCCCCCCTGGACGCCCGCGCCGACGCCGTGGCATTCCGGACCCCGCCACTGACGACGCCGACCGCTATCGTCGGCGCACCCACCGTCACGATGGCCGCGGACACCACGGGCCCCGGCACCGACTGGATAGTCCGGCTGGTGGAGCGGCTCGGTGACGGCCGGGCCTTGGAGGTCACCAGCGGCGCCGCTGCCGTCGGGCCCGGCGCGGCCACGGTGTCGATCCCGCTCGGCGCCACGGCCCTGCTGCTCCACCCCGGCAGCCGGCTAGAGCTGCAGGTCACCAGCAGCGACTTCCCGCGGCTGGCCCGCACCCCCAACACCGGCCAGGACCGGTACACCACCAGCGCCACCCGGACCGCCACCCAGACCATCCACACCGGTCCAACCCGCGGCTGCCGGGTTGACCTGCCCGTGCTGGAGCACCCGTGAGATCAACCACCCCTGCGCCGGCCGAACGGCGTCTCGTCGACCGCCGGCTCGGCGTCCTCACCCAGATCGTCCCCTACCAGCCGAGCCCCGCCATGCCGCGCTGCTGGGTCGGCTGGAGCGCCCGTGCCGCCGACACCCGTGCGTTCGCCACCTGGTCGGCCGAGCGGTTCGGCTTCGGTGCCGCCCTGGGCGATCACGACCGGGCGCGCCGTGCCGCGGTCGGGGAGGCCGTGGAACGGTACTGCGGCAACGCCGTGCCCGACGCCCTGGAGATCGCCTGCTACGACGATCTCGCCAGGGCCGGGCGGCCGGCCCTCGACCCGGCGACCCTGGCGCTCTACTCCGACCGGCAGTACCGCGCCCGCGGGTTCCCCTTCCGGCCCTTCACCCGCCAGACACCGGTGGCCTGGGTGCCCGGCCGCGACCTGTACGCCGGGGATCCGGTGCTGGTGCCCGCGTCGATGGCCTACCTGAACTACTTCCGCGGCGCGCACGCCGACGAGGTGGCTACCCACGCCATGCTGTACGCCGGCATCGCCACTGGCGAGAACCGTGAGCACGCCGAGCGTTTCGCGTTGGAAGAGCTCTTCGAACGCGACGCGAACACCATCTGGTGGGCCAGCGGCGCCGCCGGCTGGGCCGTCGCCGATGCGGCTGAGCTCCTCGACCGGTACGACATCGCCCACGGAGAGGGCACCGGTCGCACCATCCGGTTGTTCCAGGTGCCAAGCCAGTTCCCGGTTCCGGTGCTCGCCGCCTTCCTTGAAGAACCGGGACGGGGGCTGATCGCATACGGCACGGCCTGCCGGGCGGGCCCGCGGGAAGCGGCGACGAAGGCGCTCGTCGAAGCCTTCGCCATGCTGGAACTGACCGCCGAGCTCGCGGACGGTGACAGTGCGCACTGGCGAGCCGTCGCCCGCGGCGAGATACCCCCGCACACCTACCTGCCCTACCGCGCCGACCGGCGGTACGCGGATGACATCCGGCCGGATTTCCGCGACCTCGTCGACCTGCCCGCGGTCGCCCAGCTCTACCTGGATCCGCGGATGCAGGGCCGGCCCCTCGACCGGCTCCGCGACGACACCCGCACCACCCGGCTCGCCGACATCCCCCGGGCCGACGGGGACGTCAACAGGGACGCCAACGGGGACATCAACGGGGACACGGCCCGCCGGCGCTATCTCGACATGCTCGCGACGCAGGGCCTGCCCGCCGTGTCAGTGGACGTCACCACCCCGGACGTGCGGGCGGCCGGCCTCACCGTCGTGCGGGTCATCGTCCCCGGGCTCTACGGCAACCCGCCCGCGGCCTTCCCGTTCCTCGGCGGCGAGCGGCTCTACGACGTACCCGCCCAGCTGGGCCTGGCTGCCGGAAAGCTCACCGAAGACACCCTTTATCCGTACCCGATCCCGCACGTCTGAGGCGCACCCATGGACCTCGCCGCGATCCTCGACCCCCGATCCGGGATCATCCGCCGGATCGAACGCAACACCATTCCCGCCACCCTGCCGCCCGAATTCACCATGTACACCGCCGTCCTCTCCGACACCACCAGGTTCTCCGCCTGGGCCAGTGACTTCGCCGGAGCCGGCTACGCCCTGCTCGACGACGACGCCGCCCTCGGGCCCGCCGTCGGCGAGGCCGTCGAACGCTACTGCGGGAACCTTGTCCCCGCCGGACTGCGCCGCGCCACCCACAAAGAGCTCACGGCGGACCGCGCCACCGTGCTCGACCCGCGCTCGGTGGTGCTGTACTCACCCGCCCAGTACTCCGGGCCCTACTTCCCGTTCACCGAGTACCGCGAGGATCTCGAGCTGGAGTGGACGCCCGGCACCGACCTGCTTGCTGGCACCCCCGTCTGGGTACCCGCGCAGCTCGTCTGGGTGTCCTACGCCCACCAGGCCCAGGCCCGCGGGTTCCCCTACCTCAGCCCGGTCCTCAGCGCCGGCCTGGCCGCCGGTATGGACCAGCGCTCGGCGCAATGGTCGGCGATCTGCCAGATGATCGAACGTGACACGCTGACCATGGCCTGGCACGGCCGCCGGCCGTTGCGGGCCATTACCCCGCCCCCCTGGATCGCGCAGCTTGCCACGGGCGCGCACGGAAGCATGACGACCCGGTTCGTCGAATTCCCGAACGAGTTCGGCCTCGTCGTCGCCGGCGCACTGGTGCACGACACGGCGACCGGCTACCTGACCATGGGAGCAGCGTGCCGGACCACCACCACGCCGGCGCTGCGCAAGGCCCTTGCCGAAGCCTTCCAGCTGCAGATGTTCGTCGCCGACCTCGATGACCCCGACGGCCCCTACATGCGCGCCGCACGCAACCCGCACAGCCCCCTCAAGCCGTGGCGAGCTGACCGGCGGTACCTCGACGACTGCCGAGACGACCTGGCAGACGTCGTCGAGTACTGCACCCACCTCCAGCTCTTCCTCGACCCTCGCCTGCAGGACCGGCTGGAGGCCGAACTCGCCGAGACCCTCACCGGCACGATCGGCTGGGAGACCCTCGACCGGGACGCCCGGCACGCCGGAGTCGACGACCCGATGGTGCTCGCGCGCACGCTCGCCGGCGCTGGCCACCCGGTGACATCGGTCGACGTCACCACCGAAGACGTGCGCCCCACCGGCATGCGGGTCGTGCACACCTTGGCCCCCGGCCTGTACTCGAACACCTCCGTCGGCCTTCCGTTCCTCGGCGGCGCCCGGCTGGCCAGGCAACTCGCCGCGGCGGGCACCACCCGGCGCGACCTCCCGCTACCGCATTAGCGCATTAGCGACGTAACCGAAAGGACGAGTGTGGCCGAGGATGTCACCGCGCTGGAGCGTATCCGGCGGGCCCAACAGGTCCTCAATGGTCCGCCGACCCGGCAGGTGGTGCTCGACGGACTGCGCGCCGCCACCAGCCGGATTCCGCTGCCGGCACCGCGCGCGGACCTGCCGGTCGAGTTCGGCCAGGTGCTCGCGGCACGCAGGTCCTGGTACCGGTTCGATGCCGAGGCGCCGACCGCCGAGAATGTCTCCTCGCTCCTACGCTGGGCGTTGGGTCCGCAGCGGGATGTCCGATTGCCCGACGGCCGTCAGCACCGGATGTGGATGGCGCCGTCGGCAGGTGGCCTGCATTCACTGTCCATCTATCTCGTCATTGCGCGCAGTGCGCAACTGTCCGGCGGCGTGTTCCGGTACGACGCCGAGGACCACTGTCTGCAGACGTTGTGGTCCGGCGAGCCGACGGCGGCGTTGCGTTCGGTGCTGGTCCAACCCGAGTTCGCCGAACGGGCGCCCATGGCGGTCGTCGTAGTCGCCCGGCTTGACACGACTCTCGTGAAGTACCCGGCACGCCATTACCGCACCCTGCACCTCGACGCGGGAATCGCCGTGCAGAACCTCTACCTGGTCGCGGCCGCACTCGGGCTGGCCGGATGCGCCGTGACGGCCTTCGACGACCAGGCCCTCGCCGAGTTGCTGCGCCTGCCCGACACGATGTTCCCGACCGTCGTGTTCCCCGTCGGCCGTCAGCCGGTCCGACCGCCAACCAGGCATGCGAGCTGACTACATTTCACTATCGCCGGCCGTCACGGCCGTCACGGCCGCCGCGGTCGGACGTGGGCGGCCGAGGTGCCCAGCCCCGTGGGGCCGCCGAAGAGCCGTACTCCCGCCGCCGGGTGGTACCGCAGTTCGGACTCCTCGTACCGATGCGTGCCCTCATGCCAGCGGAGGATCCCGGCCAGCCAGTTCTGGAGTTCCCGCGCATAGCCCAGCAGCGCCTGCCGCGCCGGCGCGTCCAGGGCGAAGCTGTCGAACAGCGCCGGAAGCTCGTGCGCCACGATGTGCTCGAACTGCCGTATCCGGGAGGTCATCAGATCGTTGACCACCGTGAGGGCACGCTCCCGGTCGCAGTCGAGGAAGTTCTCGACGACGAGGACACAGTTGTGGATCTCACCCTCGAACTGGATCTCCTTCTGATAGGAGAAGACGTCGTTGAGGAGGCAGGCATAGTCCGCGGCCGCGTTCTCCAGAGCCTGGATCGGCCGGGTGCGGTAGATCTCGGCTGGCACGGTCTGCTCCCGGGCCAGCCGGGACAGGCTCATCGTCAGATCCGAACCGAAGGTCGCCCGGCGCATCTCAATGTAGTCGATCGGGTCGGGAATGCGATTCTGGGCCTGGTTCGCCAACTCCCACAGCCAGCTGTCGATCATAACCTCGACGGCGCCGCGGAACGTCTCGCGCGCGCCTGGCGACATGGTCTCGGTGGTGCGCGCCCACAGGTCGGCCAGACCGCGTTCCAACGCGTTGGCCGGCACCGCGGTGACGGGGGAGTCCACCGGCATGAACTCCGACAGCCGGGCGTTGCACACCTTGGCCCCGAGGATGTCCCGGGTGCGGCCGAAGATTACCGGGTAGTAGTCGTCGGCATAGGTCCCCCAGGTGAGCCAGTCCGTCGTCAGATTCAGTTCCGGCAGGGTCGCGTCCGGATGGATTCCGGCCGAGCACAGCGCGAAGTCGAACGCCCGCAGTTTGTGTTCGTCCCAGATGCCCGGAATCGGGTCCAGCATCCCCACCGTCCGGGCCCAGATGATGTTCTCCCGGCGGGAGACGTCCAGATGCGGGCTCTGCCCGGTCGAGAAGGGCATGCAGAAGTCGGGATGGCGCAGCGGCCCGACGATCTGGTACGGGATGTGCGTGAAAGAGCGGATCCGGCGCGGCGCGGTGGTGACGAGGGACGGCACGATTCGGGCCGCCGAGGTACCGAGACCGGTGAGTCCGAGGAGTCCGCCGAGCTCGCCGCTCCCGGGCGCCACGGCCCGGTTCATGTACCGGCTCGAGCGCAGGTGCCACTCGTGGCCCCCGGACTGCCAGTCCTGCAGACCCTTCACGTACGCCAGGACCTCCAGCCGGCTCCCCGGGTCGACACCGTGCTCCTCGAGGACCGCCGGCAGTTCGGTGACCGCGGTGTGCTCGAACTGGTGCAGCCGCGAGGTGAGCAGGTCGTTGACCGTGTCGGCGGCCTCCTGGGTTTCACAGCCGAGGAAACGTTCGATGACGAGCACGCCGTTGCTGAGCTCGCCCTCCTCTTCGACCTCGCGCTGGTAGGAGAACAGGTCGTTGCGCAGGTGCACGGCGTCGGCGAAGGTGTCCCGCAGTACCTGCAGCGGCCGGGTTGCCGCGACCCGGGCCGGCACCTCGGCATCGGCGGCGTGCTCGACGAGGTTCGCCGACCAGGGCGCGCCGCCGACCTTGCGCCGCATCTCGACGTATTCAATCGGGTTGGCGAGCCGGCCGGCGTTGATGTTGGCTAGTTCCCACAGGGACTCGTCCAGTAGGTTCTTGGTGCTGACCGCGAACCGCCGCCGCCAGTCGGCGGAACGCTCCGGGACGGTCCGGGTCCACAGGTCGGCGAGTCCGCGTTCCACCGGGCTGGTCGGCGTCTCGGTGATCTCACCGTCGACGGGCATGAAGGCGGGCAGGCGGTCGAGGTAGGCCCGGGCGCCGGCCATGTCGTGGGACCGCTTGTACAGCTCCAGGAAGTGGTCGTCGAAGTAGAACACCCAGACATACCAGTCGGTGACCAGATCGAGTTTTCGGCCGACGGCGTCCGGATGGGTGTATGCGCAGAGCAGGGCGTAGTCGTGTGCGTCGAAGTCGGCCTCGGTCCAGATCACGGTTCCGTGCTGCGGAGAGTCGATCATCTCCATCTCGTCGGCCCAGGCCCTGCTGTGCACGCGGGCCTGTTCCAGGTTCGGATTGAGCCGTGCCGGATAGGGCACGTAGAACTCCGGTAGCGTGAAAGGCTGCATGACCCGCTGGTGAACCTTTCTCGGTCACGGGCTGGACGGCCGGCCCCGAAAGTCGGCCGGATACGGATCCTTATCCGTATCCGGCACCGGAGAACCTTCCCCGGGGAATCGGTCCCGGGGAAGGCGTACCGGGTCTGCCGGGGTGGCAGCGGAGAAGTGAACAGTCGGGGCGGCCGGGAGAGATCGGGCCGGGATGCCGCGGAGCCCAGCGGAACCCTCCCGGAACCCCGCGTAATCTCGCGTAATCTCGCGGAATTCCGCAGGTTCCGGGTGATCCCAGCGGCTCGCGCGGCCGGGTGTCACCGACCGATCTCGACGTTCTCCAGGATGCCGAGCGCGTCGGGGACGAGCACCGCCGCGGAGTAGTACGTGGTCACCAGGTACGAGATGATGGCCTTGTCGCTGATACCTGCGAATCTCACGGACAGGCCGGGCTCGTATTCGTCCGGCAGGCCGGCGTGGTGCAGGCCGATCACCCCCTGGTTCTCCTCACCGGTGCGCAGCGCGAGGATGGACGTGGTACCGGTCCTGCTGATCGGAATCTTGTTCAACGGGAGCAGGGGAACGCCGCGCCAGGCCGGCACGTGCTGGTCGTGGAAGAGGACGGTGGCCGGGTAGATGCCGCGGGCGGTGCATTCCCGGCCGAACGCGGCGATGGTCCGCGGGTGGGCGAGCAGGAAATGTGTGCTGCGTCGGCGGCTCAGTAGCTCGTCGAGGTCGTCCGGGGTAGGCGGACCGCTCCGGGTGTGAATACGCTGGCGGAGGTCGGCGTTGTGCAGCAGCCCGAAGTCGGGGTTGTTCACCAGTTCGTGCTCCTGGCGTTCTCGCAGGGCCTCGACGGTGAGCCGGATCTGGTGCTCCAGC
This sequence comes from Frankia sp. CeRuru1, assembly GCF_977966315.1. NCBI lineage: Bacteria > Bacillati > Actinomycetota > Actinomycetes > Frankiales > Frankiaceae > Frankia > Frankia sp. CeRuru1. The sequence continues at coordinate 13,460 of NZ_CDWWEW010000024.1, read as the reverse complement.
TGGTTGTGCGGTTCGTTGTAGAGGTCCGCCACCCGGGTGTGGATGCGTAGCACGGTCTGGGCGACGCTGAGCTCGTACTCGCGGGGCGCCAGCTCGTAGTCGACGAACGTCCCCGGCAGGTCCGGTTCCCCGGCGTGCCCGGCGGCGATCGCAATCTCCGCTTCGCCCAGGCGGTTGCTCGGGGGCTGGGGCCGGGTCCGGTACTCGTCGAGGTGACGCCGCAGCTCGTCGGAGGAGTCGACGAGCTCGGAGAACTGCTGGCGCGACAGGACGAGGGCCGTCGTACCGGTGAGTGCGCGGGCCGTGAACTCCCAGGTCAGGTCCTCCTCGACCAGCACCTCGTCACCGAAGTACTCGCCGTTGGCGAGTACTTCGAGTTCCCGCTCGTCGCCGTACTCCCCGGGGCCGAACCTGCCGACCTTGCCGTGCGCGATCAGGAACACCTGGTCGGCGGCCTGACCACCCTCCACCAGGACGTCCCCGGCGGCGAACTCCCGTTGAGCGAAGCGGTCCGCGAGCGCGTCGAGCACCTCGCCGTCGAAACCGCGCAGGGCGGGCAGCTCGCTGAGTTCGCGCGGAACGACCCGGACCTCGGATCCGGTGGTGGTGAACGTGAGGAGCCCGTCCCCGAGTATATAGGTCAGGCGGCGGTTGACCCGGTACACGCCGCCGGACGCCTGGACCCACGGCAGTACCCGCAGCAGCCACCGAGAGGTGATCTCCTGCATCTGCGGAACGGACTTGGTGGTCGTCGCGAGATTGCGCGCGGCCGCCGTGCCCAGACTCAGCCGGGGCTCTTCGCCGCCGGCATCCGTACCGGTCTGCACGGGTTCGGTCATGACAGACTCCACCTATCTCTGGTTTTCGCAGGGGCAGTTTTCCCACTGGGAGTGGGGGTTTACACTGGGGGTACGGGGGTTTTCCCGGAGTGCGGTTTTGATTGACTCGGCGCACGTGCAGGAGGCGCGGCCTGTGCACGGTCATAGGAATGTGCGGGCGTGACGGGCCCCGGCGGCTGGCGGCCGACCGCGGGTACATCGAACCGACACGAAATGCGGGACGTCGAAGTTCCGATACTGCGCTGGGTGAGTCTCACCTTCCCTGAGTAGCGATGACATCGATGGGCGCTCCGTCGGTGTAACCCCCCATGGCGTCGAGTCAACAGTCGACATGCGCTTGTCTCGAACGGAACGCGCGTCGTCTCGCCGCGCATTGGAAGCCTCCCGCATCGATCCCGCGGGCGGCAAGCACTTTGCGGAACCAATCAGATCTGGCCCGGGCAGACTGGCCTGCTCTAGTCCCTCGGGCCGGTCCGGCAACCACGCACCGTCAAGGGCGGCCGGGCGTTTTCTCGATCGTTTTCCCGGCGTGCCGACCGGCTGTCGGTACGCAGCGGACAGGCGTTCTGCCCGCCTTTTCCGCTGGTGGATCCAGCGCCGATCGGCGCCCGTGTCCCGACTACGGTGATATCGGGTCGAAATCTGGTCCGGCTGTCGGTTGAGCGTTCGCGGAGTCCGCGCGCGAAATGCCTTCGGTGATATTAGGTCGCGTGGCGGACCATAGCCAATTCTGCCGGGGAACCCGGGTCGGAGCGCCGTCGTCTCCCTCGAGCGCGGCGCGCGGATATTTCTTCACCCCCACGCCGGTGGACCGGAAACGTCACGGTGACGGGGACGGAGACGGCGCGTGGCGTCCCGCCGCTCCGGACCCGTTGCAGCCGGCCCGTCCGCGGCAGATCCGGACCGGTTGCGGACTCCTCATGACACGCCGTAGACGCTGGCTGCTTCGCCTGGTCAGGGCCTCGGCCCGGAATCGGGTCGGGTGCCCGCCCCGGGTCCGCAACCGCGGCCTGGTCCGATCATCCGCCGGCTGCGGCGGCCCTGCGGCCCCGTCGGGGCCAAAGGCCTGGAGATTGCGGGACCTGTGGCCATTGCGGGACCTGTGGCCATTGCGGGACCTGTGGCCATTGCGGGACCTGTGGCCATGGCCGGAACGGTGTATCCGTCCGTCCGTCCGGCATGGCCGGCCGGGTGATCGACCCGACGCGCATCGTATTGAGCCGGTCCTGCCGACCGAGGGAGCCATTGCCTCCCGGCAACGACGCCGGCCGAATCCCGCGATGCGAGGGGCATGCCTCGGCTGGTCGCCTTCGGTTCAAGCTTCGGCTCAAGCCTTGGCGCCGAGATTATCACTATACGTGTCTTTGGGAGAACATTGGCGTTATTCCATCGTACGCGCCGGTGCGGCGTGACCGGTGCGGCTTCACCGGACGGCGCAGGTGCTCCCGGGCGTCAACTCACCGTCATCGCGCCGACGGGTTACTAGGAACGATGAGCTACTCATGGGGCCGTTTATGTGGCTACCTCGTACTGGCCCGGATTGGGGACGTCGGTAGGCGGCGAGCTGACCCGGCCGGATCGGGGCACTCTCGGTACCCCGATCGGGGCAGGCTGACGAGCCCAACGTGTCGGTTGGGCCCCGCCGGTCGGGCGTCCTCGATGCCGCGCGATTTCGAGTGCCTTCTCGGGGCACGCCGACGTCGAGGTCCCCGATGGGCGGACCGTGATGAGGAGGACATCATGCCGATCAATGACGCTGGGTTCGACGGCGGCCGAGCGGCGCAGTTCTCCCACGACGACGTCGTGGGAGTCCTGCTCGAACAGCACGCCCGCATCCGCGAGCTGTTCGCGGACGTGAAGTCGGCGACGGGCGAGCACAAGCGCCGGGCGTTCGACGAGCTGCGGGCTTTGCTCGCCGCGCATGAGACCGCCGAGGAGATGATCGTGCGGCCGGTTACGAAGAAGATCGACAGTCGGGTGGCCGAGGCGCGCAACCACGAGGAGGACGAGGCCACCCGCGCGCTGCTGGCGCTGGAGAAGATGGATGTCGGTAGCGCCGAGTTCGATGCGAAGCTGGCGGACTTCGAACGGGCCGTTGTCGACCACGCCGAGCATGAGGAAAATGAGGAGTTTCCCCGGGTGCACGCAGCCCGCGACGCCAGGCAGCTGGAAAGCATGGGCCGTCGGCTCCGGACGGCGGAGAAGTTCGCTCCCACCCATCCGCACCCGTCAGCCGCCGGTTCGACCGCCAAGCAGTGGACGGTAGGCCCAATCGCCTCGATCATCGACCATGTCCGGGACGCCGTGAAGTGACGCGGCGGGGCGCCGTGACCTGACGCCGTGCGGCTTGCGGGCGTTGCGGTGCCGCCGCGGCGGACGGTCGCGCGGCGTCCGGGACCATCCGCGGTTCGGCAGCCCCGGGCGTCAGCGTCGGCACGGCAGCCCTTCTGGAACAGGACGCCCTCTGGAACAGGACGGATGGCCGGTTCTCCGGACGGTCGGCTCAGGCGTGGGTTCCGCCGTCGGCGAGGGAGAGCGCGGCGGTCAGCGGATGGGCCGCCGCGCTGAACGCCGCCATCTGGTCGACCGACCAGGGGCTCAGCGCCCAGGGCGCGGCGGCGGCCACCCGGCGGTAGTCGTCCCACTCGACCCAGCGCCACTCGACCACCTCGGCTGGGTCCGGATCCGGGTCCCCGAGCGCCCGCGCCACGTAGACCGGGCAGACCTCGTTCTCCACGAGACCGTCGGCGGCGGTGGCGCGGTAGGCGAAGTCCGGCAGCGCGCAGTGCAGGTCGGTCAGCTCCAGGCGGAGTTCCTGGCCCACCCGGCGCTCGACGGCCCGCGCCAGGTCCTCGCCTGGGCGGGGATGCCCACAGCAGCTGTTCGTCCACACCCCCGGCCAGGTCCGCTTGTCGAGCGCTCGGCGGGTGACGAGCAGCCGGCCGGCCGGGTCGAAAAGGTAGGACGAGAACGCCAGGTGCAGGGGGGTGTCGAGGCCGTGCACGGCGATCCGCGGCGCCGTCCCGCAGGGGCGGCGTTCGGCGTCGAGGAGCACGACCTCGTCGGCGGCGGGCGGGACCGGCGCGGTCTCACGCGACACCGTCTGTGTTGACGCCGCGTCACGCGGCACCGTCACGACGTCGGAGTCGGATCCTTGCGGGCTCACTGGTGGGCCTCACTTTCCGGTCGAAGGTCCAGTTTCCACTCGAAGGTCCAGTCGCTGGTCCGGTCGGTGTGGGGTGGGCGCCGGCGACGCTGTCGCCCAACGCGCACGTGTCGTTCTCCTCCACCGGGATCCAGTCGCCACCTACCCATCCTCCCCTTCCTCCCCATCCTGCCCGCCGGCGCCGGTCGGCCACGTCCACGTCCGGGTAACCCCGGCCGTACCCCCGCCCCGGCATGGGTGATTGCTGGTTCCGATCAAGGTAACGATGAGAGTGTGGGCGTGGCGGAAGGACGATCACCTGCAGGTTTCCGCCGCCCGCCAGTGCCCGCCAGTGCCCGCAGAGGATTGAGGATGACGGACATGGACCTGTCAGCCACCCTGAACAGCCTTGTCAGCAAGGGGGTGAGTGGTCGGGCCCCGACCCGAGACGAGGCCCTAGCCGTCCTGCGCAGTGACGACGACGATCTCATGGATGTCATCGCCGCCGCCTACCGGCTCCGGCGGAGGTACTTTGGCAGGCGTGTCAAGCTGAACTTCCTGGTGAACCTCAAGAGCGGGCTCTGTCCGGAGGACTGTTCCTACTGCTCGCAGCGGCTCGGTTCGAACACGGGAATCCTGAAGTACACCTGGCTCAAGCCCGAGGAGGCCGCCGCGACGGCCGGTGCCGGCATCTCGGGCGGTGCCCGCCGGGTGTGCCTGGTCGCGAGCGGCCGCGGGCCGACGGACCGGGACGTCGACCGCGTGGCGGACACGGTCGGCGCGATCAAGACCGCACATCCGGGCGTGGAGGTGTGCGCGTGCCTCGGCCTGCTGTCCGACGGGCAGGCCGCACGGCTGCGGGCGGCCGGTGCGGACGCCTACAACCACAACCTGAACACAGCCGGTGAGAAGTACGCAGACGTCTGCACGACGCACACCTACAACGACCGGGTTGACACGGTGCAGGAAGCCAGGCATGCCGGCCTCTCACCCTGCTCGGGCATCATCGCCGGCATGGGGGAGAGCGACGAGGACCTCGTCAACGTCGCCTTCGCGCTGCGCGAGCTCGCCCCGGACTCCATCCCGGTCAACTTCCTCATGCCATTCGAGGGCACGCCCCTGGGCGCGGAGTGGAACCTCAACCCCCGGCAGTGCCTGCGCATTCTCGCCATGGTCCGGTTCGTCAACCCCACGGCCGAGGTGCGGCTCTCGGGCGGCCGGGAGATTCATCTCGGCTCGATGCAGCCCCTCGCCCTCTCGGTGGTGAACTCCATCTTCCTCGGTGACTACCTGACCAGTGAGGGCCAGGAGGGCCACCAGGACCTGAAGATGATCGCCGAGGCGGGATTCACGGTGGAAGGTCTCGACGCCGACACCGACACCGAGGCCGAGGCGCCTGTGGCCGCGGGCGCGGGCCCGGAGCGGGTCGCGCTGCGGCAGCGCGGTGCCGGCACCGCCCTGCCGCCCAACGCCTGATCCCGGCATCCACCGCCCGGCCGGCGGGTGATCAAGTGGACGTTCGCCTGGCTGGGCTGGCCGGGCCCGGTATGCCCAGAACGAGCATGAGTGCCTGGGCCTCGGCGACCAGCTCTGGTTCGAAAGAGCGGTCCCGCGTGGGGCAAGGCGCGACGCCCCCTGCCCCGCGCGCGTAAAATATTTCAAGTACAGGGTATTGCTCGGTGCGCTCGGTGCGCAGAGTCCGAGGGAGGTGAGGGTATGGCCGAGAACGTCCATGATGTTGCCGCCTTCATCCTCGCGCGACTCGGGATGATGGCCACCTGGCGTTTGCAGAAGCTGGTCTACTACTCGCAGGCATGGCATCTCGCCAACCATCGCGTGAATCTCTTCGACGAAGAGGTTCAGGCCTGGTCGAACGGTCCGGTGGTATGGGCGCTCTTCGAGAAGCACCGCGGCTGCTTCTGCGTCAGCTCATGGCCAGCGGGGGATCCCCGTCGACTCGGGTCCCAGGCGACTCGGACCATCGAGTGGGTGCTGCAAAAGTACGGGCCTTTCAGTGGTGACGAACTGTCGCGGATGACGCATGTGGAGGCGCCGTGGCGGCTGGCGCGTGCAGGGTTGCCGGAGGGGGAGTCGTCTAACGAGCCCATAGAGCCAACGATCATGGCGGACTACTACGCTCGGCTGAGGATGTCAGTCGACGAAGCCGTCTCGGCGGCGGTCGGCAACGCGCGTCTGGAGGGCCACGAGTTCTCGCCTGATACGCAGGCTCGGCTCCGGCAGGTAGCGTCAGGGACGTGCACAGCCGATGAGGCTGTCGCGGACATTCTCGCCCGTCACAGGGGGCGCGGCCTCGACCAGTGAGCGACCCGTACTGCTGGCCGGGCACCGAGTGCCTGCGGAACCGGCTCGACATACATGATCCTGATGAGCTCGCCGACATCGAACAGCAGATCTCCGGCCTTCGCTACGCTGAGCTGGGAGCATCCCTCCTCCCGGGCGCTTACGATACCGAGCATCTTCGTCGTTTCCACCGGATGCTCTTCCAGGACATCTACCGATGGGCGGGCGAGATTCGTACTGTGAACCTCGCGAAGGATGGCCACCCGTTCTGCCGGGCGCTGTTCGTCGAGGGGCAGCTCTACGATCTTTTCTCGGGCCTGGCCGAAGACCGTCATCTCGTAGGGCTCAAGCGAGAATCCTTTGTTCTCAGGTTTGCGACACTCTACGGCGACCTGAACGCCATCCATCCGTTCCGGGAAGGAAACGGCAGAGCTCAACGGGCCTTCCTACGACAGCTCGCGGCGGGTGCGGGCTGGACATCCCGCACGGAACCGGCGTCGCCTCCGCATGACCCACCCCGAGTAACCCCGGAGGACCGTGCCGGGCTCAGTGGGACCGACGCCGGGTGACCGATCTATGCGACCGGGAGACGGTGGATGAGGTGCTGGGCGGTGTCGACGACGAAGGCGGTGCCGTCGCTGTGGACGGTGACACCGAGCGGTCGCCGCAGACCTGTTCGGGCGTCCGCGAAGGTGCGGACGAGTCGATCGCGGGTGACGAGGCGGACCCGTCCCCGGTCGGGGTCGGTGACCAGCAGACCGCCCGAGGGGGTGGGCGCCAGCGAGTGGGGCCGACCGACGTCCGCGATCCGGGCCGGGGCTCCGTCGTCGGGGGACGCGCCGTAGAACATCCCGGCAGCCGTGGAGATGCTCCCGTCGGCGTCGACCGCCCGCAGCAGGTGATTGTCGGTGTCGGCGAGGTAGACATTCCGTCCGGGCGGGGCCGTGACGTCGTGCGGGCGCCGGAGCTGGGCGAACTGGGCGGGTCCGTGATCTCCGGACAGGCCGGGGACACCCGCCCCCGCCAGCGGTGCCGCCCGCAGATCCGGGTCGATCAGGATCACCTGGTGGCCGCCGGTGTTCGCGACGTACACCCGGCCCGCCGCGTCGGCGTAGACGCCGTGCGGGTGCGCCAGGTCGAGCGAGGTGGCGTGCCGGGCGGCGGGGCCGGCCGGCGGGCCGTGACGGCCGGAGCCGGCGACGGTGACGATCCGACCGTCCGGCGCGACCCGGCGGATCCGATTGTTGAAGCTGTCCGCGATGAACAGAGAACCGTCGGGGCCCAGAGCCAGCCCGCACGGGTTGTCCAGCTCGGCGTCGACGGCCGGCCCCCCGTCACCGTGCGGGCCGCTCTTGCCGGAGCCGGCCACATGGACCGTCCGGCCGTCGCGTTCGATCCGGAGCACCCGGTGACGTAGCCGTTGGGACACGTACACCGCACCGTCCGGCGCGGCGACCACACTGTACGGGTAGTCCACCCGCAACGGCGCGGACGTGATGTCGGCCGGGCGGAGGTCGCGCCGCGCGGTCCGGTTCAGGGACCGGCGCCGGATCACGCCGGCCGACCATCGGCGTGGTGAGGCGGTGGCTGACGGCGTGACGGCTGACGGCGTGACGGCTGGCGGCGGGGTGCCCGGCGGCGGGACGGCTGGCGGGGTGCGGGCCGACGGACCGCCGCGCGCCGCGTCGCGCACATCGTCGTCGAGCCGCAGCGGCAGCGGGCAGCGGGTGAGCCAGTCCGCACCGAGCGCCTGGGCCGTCGCGGCGGCGAGATCCAGGGCGAACGCGTGGGCCGACGGCGGGCGTGCACCGGGCTCCTTGCGCAGCGCCCGGTCCACCACCGCGGCGATCGCCGGCGGCGCGGCGTCCAGTGGTTGCGGCGCGACGCGCAGATGATGGTCCATCAGCTGCGCCATCGACAGCACCCGGACGAACGGTGGGCGGCCGCTGAGCAGTTCGTAGAGGACGATCCCGAGCGCGTACAGGTCGCACGCCGGTCCCGGCGGCCGGCCGTCGAACTGTTCCGGCGCCATGTAGACGGGGGTACCGACGAGCGTGCTCGGGGCCGCACCGGAAGCGCCGATGAGCTTGGCGATCCCGAAGTCGGTGACCTTCAGCAGGCCGTCGGCGCTGAAGAGAATGTTGTCCGGTTTGATGTCGCGGTGCAGGATCCCGCCCGCGTGCGCGCATTCCAGCGCGGCGGCGGTCGCCAACCCGATCGCGCAGACGACGTCGACGGTCAGCCCGTTCGCCGCGCGGGCCCGCACGGTGCCGCCCGCCAGCCGCTCCATGACGAGCAGGCACAGGTCCCCGGATTCGACGTAGTCGTAGAGGCGGACTATGTGGGGATGGTCGAGCCCGGCCAGCAGGCGCGCCTCCGCCAGGAACCGGCCGTGGGCGCCGCCGTCCGCCGCGCTGGTCGACAGGACCTTGATCGCAACGGTCCGGTCGAGCTGGCGGTGGCGACCCGCGAGAACGACGGCGTGACCGCCGTGCCCGAGCACGGCGGTCACCTCGTAGGCGGGGAGCGCCTCGGCCACCCGGTCGGTGATGAACCGTTCCGGCTCCGGTCCGGTCAGCCGCACGGCGGATCGTAGTCGAGGCCCGGCAGGTACTGTTTCCATTCCTCGCGGGTGAGCGGGTCGCCGGCCCGCGCGCACAGCCGCGTGACGACGCTCGCCGGGTCGAGGTCCCAGACGAATCCGATCACCTGGTAGGGCGCTCCGACGATGAAGGCGGTGCCCGGGGCGAAGGCGACCGCCGCGAAGCCGTTGTAGCGGCCGCTGAAGGTGGCGTACGGCACCGGGTCGGCCGGATCGGACATGTCCCACAGCCGCACCACACCGTTCGCGCCGCCGACGCCCGCCGCCATGAGCCGGCCGTCGGAGCTGAACTCGATGGAGTTGACGCCGGCCCCCAACCCGATGATCGAGGGCAGCGCGCGCGGGGCCCGGCGGTCCGTGACGTCCCACAGGGCGACCTTCGTGTCGAAGCTGCCGACGGCTAGGGTCCTTCCGTCCCGGCTGAAGGCGATGGTGATCAGGGCGCTGGTGAAGCCCGTGATCGTGCTGATGTCCGCCGGTCGGTCCGGTGTCGTGATGTCCCACAACCGGATGGTCCGGTCGCCGCTCCCGGACGCCAGGGTGCGCCCGTCCGGACTGAAACTGACGGTGGCGACGTCGTAGCGGTGCCCTGCGAGGACGGACCGCTGCCGGGGCGTGGCCGGGGTGGAGATGTCCACCAGGGCCAGTCGGGCGCTCGTGCCGGCCAGCGCGAGGGTCCGGCCGTCCGGGCTGACCTCCAGGTCCTTGATCCCGCCGATGCCGGGATGGATGGTGGACAGCAGCCTGGGACGGCGGATGTCGGCGACGTCCCACAGCGTGACCGTGCCGTCGAAGTCGGTGGCGTAGTCGAGGCTGCCGGCGATGAGAACCCTGCCGTTCGGGGTGAACCGGACGCTGCCGACCGCGGCGTTGAATCCGGTCAACGTGGCGGCCGACACCGGCCGATCGGGGTCATGCGCATCCCACAGCCGGACGGTCTGCCCGTAGTCCCCGGTGGCCAGGACCCGCCCGTTCGGATGGACCGCCGTCGACCACAGGAAGCGGTGGTGCCCGACCAGCGTCGGCCCCGGCACGTCCCACAGGCGCAGGGCGCGGTCGTCGGCACCGGAGGCGAGGGTCCGCCCGTCCGGACTGAAGGCCAACGCCCACGGCTTCGACGCGTGCGGCAGGACCGCGATGGCGTCGAAATGGCGGGACGGATCGTAGATCTCGACCGCGCTGTTCACCCCCACGGCCACGAGGCCGTCCACGTTGACCGCCACCGCCTCGACCGATCGCACCTCGTCGATGACCTGGAGGGTGGTCGGCCGTCGCGGGTCGGTGAGATCGAAGACCCGCGCGGTGGTGTCGTCGCTGCCGGTCACCGCCGTCTTCCCGTCCGGGCTGATGGCGACCGCACGGACGGCCGTGTTCGCGCTGAGCACGACATTCGGGCCCGCCTCGCCCTTCAGCTCGCTCAGCTCTGCCGGGGCGGCGAGGTCCCGCACGTCCCACAGCAGAGCCCGGCCGTCGTCGCCACCGGTCAGCAGCTCGGTGCCGTCGGGACTGAACGCGACGGCACGGACGTTCGCGGTGTGGGCGGTGATCGCGCCGGCCGGCCGGATCGCGCTCACGTCGGAGACGTCCCACAGCCGCACCTGTGATCCGTACCCGCCGGTGGCAAGGACCCGGCTGTCGGGGCGGAAGGCCAGCCCGTGAATCGAGTCGGAGGCGCCGGGTAACGTCGCCGCGAGCACCGGGTGAGTGGGATCGGTGATGGTCCACAGCCGGATCGTCCGGTCGTCGCTCCCGGTGGCGACGAACCGGCCGTCCGGGCTGAACGCCACGGACTTCACCGCCAGCCGGTGGCCCCTGATCGTGCTGAGCGGGGTGCGGCGGGTGGGGTCTGACGCGGACCACAGGGCGACCGTCCAGTCGTCGCTCGCCGTCGCCACCAGCCTGCCGTCCCGGCTGTAGGCGACCGCGCCGATCGGACGGGTCTGCGTGCCGAGGTGACGGGTGGCGAAGCCGTAGTCGCTCGCGAACGTCGACAGCACGGCGCTGCGCGCCTCCGCCGTCGGCGCCAGCCGGTAGGCGACGGCGCCGAGCTGGGCGGCGGCCAGCGGGTCGGACCTGCGCAGCTGATCGGCCTGCCGGCCGATCGCCACCGACAGCGCCCGGTCCCGCTCGCCGGCGATCTGGGCCCGTTGCCGGAAGGCGAACGCCATCGCTCCACCGGCGATCAGGGTCAGCACCGTGAGAGCGGCGACGAGCTGGTGCAGCCGCCTGGTCCGCCGGGCCTCGGCCCGCTGCGCCGCCTGCTCGGCCGCGAGGGAGGCCGCCAGAAAGTCCCGCGCGACCGGGCTCAGTGCCGTCTGCCGCTGCCCGGCCTGCGCCCACTCCCGGACGGTCGCCAGCCGACTGCCGGTGAACAGGTAGGACGGGTCCCGCCCGCCGTCGTCCCAGGTGGCCGCGGCGTCGGTGAGCCGCTGTCGGGTCATTGCCGCGGCGCGATCGACCTCGATCCACTCGCGCAGTCGCGGCCACGAGCGCAGCAGCGCCTCGTGGGAGATCTCGACGGTGTCGGCGTCCACGGTGACGAGTCGGGCGGCGACCAGCGCGTCGAGGACGGCGGAGACGTCCTGGGCCGACGGCGAGTCCTGGGCCCACGGCGACGTGGACAGCAGCTCGGTGCGTGAGACGCGGCGGCGGGTGTCGTCCGTCCCATCCCCGAACTGGATCATCTGTAGCAGGATCTGCCAGGCCGCATCCTGGCCGGCCGCGTCCAGCGTGCCGAAGGTCTCCTCCGCCGTCCGGGCGATGGCCCCCCGTAGACCCCCGGCCCGCAGGTAACCGGCCACCGTCAGGGTGCCGTTCTCGCGTTCCCGCCAGGTGGCGCGCAGCGCGTGCGCGAGCAGGGGCAACGATCCGGGGTCGGCGACGACGCCGTGCTCGTCGGCGCCGATGTCGTGCAGCATCAGATCGACCAGGCCCGGCTCCACCGTGAGCCCTACCGCCTCGGCCGGCTTCACGATGGCGTCGCGTACCTCCGCCGCGGTCATCGGCCCGACCACGACCTGCCCCGTCTGGAGCGCGTCCACCAGCTCTGGATAGGCCGCGCACCAGCCATAGAAGTCGGCGCGGACGCCGATGACGACGACCGCGGGTGGACGGGTGGCCCCGTCCCCGCGGCACGCGGCGACCAGCGCGCGGATGAACGCGCCGCGCTCCTCCTCGTCCGCGCACAGGGTGAACGTCTCCTCGAACTGGTCGACGACGATCATCACCCGCCGGGTGGGCGGGGTGGTCCCGCCGGCGGCCGGACGCAGGGCGAGCAGATCCGACAGCGCCCCGACGAATCGGGCGGGTTCCGAGACGACGTCGAGCCGTGCCGCTGCGAGCACGGACAGCCCGGCCGCCTGCGCCACCGTGCGGGCCAGCTCGCGGGCCGGGTGATCCGTGGGTGTCATCAGGACCTGCGGCCAACCGCGGGTGCCTGCCACTGCGCCCCGGGCGAGCGCCGGGAGCAGCCCGGCGCCCAGCAGCGACGACTTTCCCGAGCCGGAGGCACCGACGAGCACCAGCGGACCCGCGCCGTCCAGCCGTTCCTCCAGCCGCGACAGCGCCTCGGCCGTCGCTCGCTCCCGCCCGAAGAACCAGCGCTGCGTGCCGGCGCCGAACGAGGCGAGACCGGGATAGGGGCAGGCGGCCTCACCGGTGGTCACCCCGCCGTCCGGTGCGCTGGGAAGCCCCGCCGGCTGTCGCGGGGTGGGAGTCACCACCGGGCCGGGGCCGTCGGTGAGCACGGTGGTCGGCGCCGGCTCCAGGTCGGCGATCGGCGGGGTGTGCGCGGCGTTGCCGGCGAGGATCACCCCATCCGACCAGGCGGCGGCGGAATGCAGCACTGCGTTCCCGGCCGCGGTGAGACGTTGGGCGAGCCGCCGGGTCACCTGCCCGACGCTCAGCTCGACCGGGCCGTCCGGGTCGCCGTTGACGAGGAGCCGGACCAGGCCGGCGGACAGCGGCGGTCCGTCACCCGCCACCGATCCGTCACCCGCCGCCGATCCGGTGTGCGCCGCCAGCCCGGTGTGCGCGGCCAGCGGCGAGGTCAGCACGAGCAGCTCCACGCCGTCGCCGGCCGCGGCCGCGTCGGCGCCGCCCCCCGCATCTTCACGAGGACCGGCAACATCCTCGCGAAGACCGGGAACGCGAGGTGGCACCGGCGGGACGGTGGAGTGGGCGGCCGTGGTCCGCACCCACAGACCATCGACGGCGATGAGCCGGGTGGCGGCCCGGCTCGTCGCCATCGTCGCCAGGACCGACGACAACGGCAGGGCCGTGTAGGCCAGGCGATGGGGACGGCTGTCCGACACGGCCGTCGCCAGGTGGATCATCCCGTCGGCGTCGATGAGGACGATGCCGGCGTAGTAGACGAGAAGAGCCTCGGTGGCCTGCTCGACGGCCGCCGCGAGAGCCTCGCCGAGATCGAGCGGGGTCGCCGGGTCGACGACCGTGCGCAGGCTTTCCTCGGCCAGCCCGCAGCGCTCCACGAACACGCCGCCGACCGCCGCCACGGCCCGCGCTACCACGGCGCCGACCTCGCCCGCCCGGTCGGCGCCGGGCCCACCGAGCC
>NZ_CDWWEW010000023.1:1988-28059 GCF_977966315.1 Frankia sp. CeRuru1 | reverse complement strand
CCTTCCAGGCCGCTCCCCGCCCGGCCCGCTTGAGCCGCGCCGAGTCCACCGTCATCGCGAGGTACAGCACGGCCACTCCGGGGAGCAGCAGGGCCAGCGGCAGCGGCTGACGATAGTAGCGGGTCATCGGCAGATAGGTGACAGTCATGATCAACCAGGTGATCCCGCCGACGAGAGCCGTGGCGACGTCGCCGGTCACGATGCCTACGATGGTCGCGACCACCGGGATGACGAAGACCAGGCTCAGTCCCAACACGGTCCCGACCAACAGCGACGGGGAGTGCCGCAACTGCGCATAGGCGCTGCGGGACACCATCTTCCACAGATCCGCGAGCCGCGGATACGGGCGCTGGCTGTGGACCTGCTCTGCGAGTCCGAGCCACGTCCGCCCACCCGAGCGCTTGATGATCCGCGCGATCGCCACGTCGTCGATGACGGCGCCGCGCACCTCCGCCAGTCCACCGGCCGCCGCAAGGGCCTCCCGGCGGATCAGGGAACATCCGCCGGCCGCAGCGGCCACCCGCGAACCCGGCCGGTTCGACCACCGGAACGGGTACAGCATCGCGAAGAAGTGCACGAAGGCCGGGACGATCAGACGCTCCCAGCCGGTCTGCACCCGCAGCACGGCCATCTGCGACACCATGTCCAGCTTCTGGGAGGTCGCCGACGCGACGAGCGCAGTCAGCGATCCCGGGCGATGGGAGATGTCCGCGTCGGTGAGGAGCAGGAAGTCGACGTCGCCAGCGCACTCGATGCCCCGCCGCAGCGCCCACAGCTTCCCGGTCCAACCGGCGGGGGGTTCGGTGGATGTGGTCATGGCCGGCGTCACGTTGGTCTCGCCGCGCGCAGCGGCCTGTTCTGCCAGGTCCCGGGCAACCTCCGTGGTCCCGTCGGTGGAACCGTCGTCCACCAGGATCAGCCGGGCACGACCGGGGTAGTCCTGGGCAAGCAGCGTCGGAAACGTCACGGGAAGCACGTCGGCCTCGTCCCGAGCCGGCACGACGATCGCCACACTGGGCCAAGCGGCCGGCGCCTGCCGGGATGGCAGGCGCTGATCGGTCCGCCAGAAGAACCCATGGCCGACGGTCAGGTAGAGCCAAGCGAGCAGAGAGGCAACGGCGACCCACAGCAGCACTGTCACAGAAAGTGATACTGCCACGGGCCCCTCAAGGGCGTGCGGGCGCCCCGGGTAATGCGGGGTCACAAGGCTTCCGTCCCGGTCTGGCCGAGCCGGTACGGAGATCTCCCCCCCGAAACGCTCCTGCCGCCACCATGAAATCCCGGGCCTCCGGCCGGCGGTGGGGTAGCCGACATGAGCATCGACGATGGTGCCCACCACACCCCGCGGAAACGATGATCACCTCCCGTCACCTCACCATCGGCGGCGGTGATCGGAGATACCCGACGGCAACAAGTTGAAAACGAAAAGTGATCGGCGGTGCGCGACGAACGGCTGGCGAGGGCGCGACCAGAGGGCGAGACGACAGCCACGGATCGGTGTCCGTCGGCGGTTGCGGGTTCATCGGAGCAGGTTCGTCACGACCAGGCCCGCTCGTGCCGGGACGGTAGTGGGTACAACGGCCTCGGCTACACCATAATCAAGGGGTGACACGAAGCCGTCGTACCGCGCAGACGGCTGACACCCGTCAGGCCTTGATCTCCGCCGCCCGCCGTCGGTTCGCCGAACAGGGGTTCGCCTCCACCGGCACCGAGGAGATCGTCGCCGACGCGCAGGTCACCCGTGGCGCGCTCTACCACCACTTCCGCGACAAGGCCGCGCTGTTTCGCACCGTGATGGAACAGGTCGCGACGGAGGTGGCCGAACAGCTCGTCGCTGGTGAACTTGCCCGGGACGCGGAGCTTCCCAGCGACGCCTGGACGCAGCTCCGGTCCGGGTTCCAGTCCCTGCTCGACATCTCCACCGCGGACAGCGACTTCCAGCGCATCGTCCTCGTCGACGGTCCGGCCGTGCTGGGCAACGACGCCTGGGATGCGCTCGTCGAGAAGCACGGCTACCGGCTGCTCTCGGAGTGGCTGGAGCGCGCGATGGCCGAGGACCGCATCGACCCGCTGCCGGTGGTCCCGCTGACCAGGCTGGTCGCCGCCCTGCTGTCGGAGGCGAGCATCTACACCGCCGGCGCCGCGGACCCGGACACCGCCCGCCTCGAAGTCGGCACCGTGCTCGACCGGCTGCTGCGCGGACTCGGCCGCGGTGGCGATCTCGCCGAGCAGCCGCCGGTCAGTGCCGACGGCGGCGCCGGCTCCCGCGGGACTGCCGGCTAAAGCCGGCTGGCATCGTCGACGCCAGCGAAACCCTGCTCCCGCCGGCCCTGCTCCCGCCGGTGCGGGCCGGGGCGGCACAGACGGCGACCGCCCCGACCGGGTGACCCCGGTCGGGGCGGTGACTTGCCGTGCCGGACGACGTCATCTGACGGTGACGGTGGCGCCGTGAACCGGCTCAGACCACGATGGGCCAGCTCAGACGCTGCGAGCCGCCCGGATGGACTCCTTGAGGGAACCCATGGTGGCCAGCACCGCGGAGGTCTCATAGCCGCAGTGCGCCATGCAGTTCGCGCACCGCGGGTCCTTGCCACGACC
This sequence comes from Frankia sp. CeRuru1, assembly GCF_977966315.1. Lineage (NCBI taxonomy): Bacteria > Bacillati > Actinomycetota > Actinomycetes > Frankiales > Frankiaceae > Frankia > Frankia sp. CeRuru1. The sequence continues at coordinate 25,461 of NZ_CDWWEW010000023.1, read as the reverse complement.
GTAGGCGTCCCAGTCGGTGGTCTCGACGAGCTCCTTGTAGGACGAGACGTACCCGTCGCTCATCAGGTAGCAGGGCTTCTGCCAGCCGAAGAGCGAGTAGCTCGGGATGCCCCACGCGGTGCAGCTGAGCTCCCTCTTACCCTCCAGGAAGTCCAGGAAGACCGGCGAGTGGTTGAGCCGGAACTTCTTGCGCCGGCCGTCCGCGAAGACCTTCGAGAACATCTCGCGGGTCTCCTGGACCCCCAGGAAGTGCTCCTGGTCGGGCGCCTTCTCGTAGGCATAGCCGGGTGAGAGCTGGATCTGGTCGACCTTGAGGTCGTCGTTGAGGAACGTCAGGATGTCGATGACGTCCTGCGGGCTGTCGTTGTTGAAGAACGTCGAGTTGGACCCGACCCGGAAGCCCGCGGCCTTCGCCGCGTGGAAGGCGCGGACGCACTCGTCGAACGTGCCCTCCTTCTCCACCACCGCGTCGTGCCGCTCACGCAGACCGTCGATGTGCAGGACGAAGGTGAAGTACGGCGACGGGGTGAAGTTCTTGAGCTTCTTCTGGAGCAGCAGCCCGTTCGTGCAGAGGATCACGAACTTCTTGCGCTTGACCAGCTGGTTCACGATCTCGTGGATCTGCGGGTGCATCAGCGGCTCGCCGCCCGCGATCGCGACCACCGGAGCGCCGCATTCCTCCACCGCAGCCAAGGCGTCGTCGACGCTCATCCGCTGCTTGAGGACGGACGCCGGGTGCTGGATCTTGCCACATCCAGTGCAGGACAGGTTGCAGGCAAACAGCGGCTCCAGCTCCAGTACGAGCGGGAAGTGCTTGCGACGAAGCAGCTTCTGCTTCGCCAGGTAGGTCCCAATCCGGAGCTGGTACCGCCACTCGACCGCCACGGCTGGCCCCCTCTCGTTAGGTCACCAGTGGATGAGCGATGATCTCTGCATTGACCATACAGCGTGTACGTACAGACTGCATGTGGATCGTCCGATGAACTGCCCCACAAGGGTGTCCGTTAGCCGACCCCGCCGAGTTGCGGACACCGGGAAGACAAGGCCGGGACAGCACGGACACGAGTTCGGGACAGTCCATGGACGATGTCGGGCCGGGCCGCCGGTCAGGCCGCGGAATCAGGCCATGGGATCAGGCCGTCCCACCCATGATCAGACAGGTGCTGCTGGCGGTGGCCACGACCTTGCCCTGGTCATCCCGGACGTCCCCCTCGGCGAAAGCCACCCGCCGTCCCGGCCTGGTCACCCAGCCGTGCGCGGTAAGTCGGCTCGGCCGGCCGTCGACAACGCGCACCGGCCGCAGGTAATTAACCTTGATCTCGATGGAGGTATACGCCACCGCGGCCGCCAGCGTGGAGTGCACCGCGCAGGCGGTCGCGGTGTCCAGGATCGTGCAGACCAGGCCACCGTGGACGAGGCCGATCGGGTTGTAGGCCGACTCGTCCGGCAGACAGGTGAAGACAACGTCTCCCGGCGTGACCTCGATTGGCCGGAAGTCGAACAGACGGGAGATCGGGGGCGGCGGAATGCGCCCGTCACGCATCGCGGACAGGAACTCCAGCCCGCTCAGCGACGCCGCCGCCGCGGCGACAGGCAGCGGGTCGTGCCAGGTGATCGTCTTACTCCGCGGCTCGCCCCAGGCAGCCGGGTCGCGCGAGTGGTCTGAGGCGGATTCGGGTCGCGCGGATTCGGGCTCAGTCGTGGTCATGCCCGCAGCCTAGACCTGCTGCATTCAGGATACGTACCCAGTATCGGTAGGATGTACCGATGCAGGAATCGTCCGACGGCCCGCGGGCCTGTCCGATCGCGCGGACGCTGGAGGTCGTGGGTGAGCGCTGGTCCCTGCTGGTCATCCGGGAGATCACACTGGGGGTCCACCGCTTCGAGGGCATCCGGGCCGGCACCGGGGCGCCCCGAGCCGTACTGGCCGAGCGGCTGCGGGCGCTGGAGCGCGCGGGGGTGCTGGAGCGTCAGCCATACCAGGAGGCGGGCGCCCGGTCCCGGCACGAGTACCGGCTGACGTCCTCCGGCCGGGATCTGGCACCGGTCCTGCTGGCCCTGCGCCGGTGGGGCGAGCGGCACGCCGCGCCGGCCCGGCCGCCTGAGGCCGATCGCGGCGCCGCATCCCGCTGAACCCAACCCCACCGTGCCGCCCGGGCGACGCCACCGGCTTCGCCCTCCGGGCCGCGCCTCGGGACCGCCCGGGGGCCGGGCGCACTATGGCCCTGGAACGGGCGCCGGGGCCGGTTGGCGCAGTTCCTTGGGCAGGTGGAAGGCCAGCGTCTCGGTACCGACGGAACGCACCGAGACGTCCGTCGCACCGAGACCCGACAACGCGGTCAGGAGCTCGTCGACGAGGGACGGCGGTGCCGAGGCGCCGGCCGAGATGCCGATCGTGCCCACGCCGGCAAGCCAGGACAGATGCACGTCCCCGACGTCCCCGACCAGATGCGCCTCGACGCCATCGCGCCTGCTCACCTCGACGAGCCGCACGGAGTTCGCGCTGTTGGCCGAGCCAACGACGAGGACGAGCTGGGCCTCCTCGGCAACCTTGCGGACCGCGTTCTGCCGGTTCGAGGTCGCGTAGCAGATATCGGTGGAACCCGGCCCGACGATCGCCGGGAACCGCTCCGTCAACGCGTCAACGACCTCCGCGGCCTCGTCCAGGGCCAGCGTGGTCTGCATGAGGTATGTGACGCGCTCGGGATCGGGAACGTCGAGGGAGCCGACGTCGGCCGAGGACTCGACCAGCGTGATGCGGCCGGGCGCCTCGCCGAGGGTTCCGTCCACCTCCTCGTGGCCGGAATGGCCGATGAGCAGCACGGTGTCCCCGCGGGCGGTGAACCGGCGGGCCTCGGTGTGCACCTTCTCCACCAGCGGGCAGGTGGCGTCGATGACGGACAGGCCGCGCTCGCCCGCCTGGTCCCAGACGGCCGGAGCCACTCCGTGTGCGGAGAAGACGACCGTCGAGCCGCCGGGCACCTCGTCGAGCTCCTCGACGAAGATCGCTCCACGACTGGCCAGGTCGGCCACCACGTGGGCGTTATGCACGATCTGCTTACGGACGTAGACCGGCGCACCGTAGATCTCCAGGGCGCGCTCGACGACCTCGATCGCCCGCTCGACGCCGGCGCAGAACGCCCGCGGCTCGGCGAGCAGAACCTGGCGACGGCCGACCGCGGCGGCCCACGCCTCGATCGGGCGCCCGAGCGGACGCATCGTGCGCAGACCGCGGATTCCGCGGCGGGCCAAGTCGATGCGTCCCAGCGGCTGCGCCGCCGTGTCGACGATGACGCGGACGGCGGCGAACGGCACGTCGCCGACTCCCGCCACCAGCTCCGCGGACTCCATGTCGACGGCAAGAGCCCCGGTCGCGGCGAGTTCCGCGCGGGCCGTGCCGACGACGAGCCGCGGCACGGTGACGATCGGGCCGACGTGCACGGTGAGCCCGAGCCGGCGCAGGTCGCCGGCCAGCAGGGGCGCGGACGCGCAACGGCCGGCGACGGTGCCGTCGGCGTTGCGGATCTCGGTGGCCACGACGACGTCACCGGGCTCGATCCCGGCCGCCAGTCCCCCGGAGAGACCGACGAGGGCGACGGCGTCCGGGCCTGTATCGCGCACCAGCCGAGCGGCCTTGCGCGCCCGTTCCGGACCCATGCCGGTACGCACGATGACGGTGTCCGTGCTGAGGCCCGACCGACCGGCGGCCATTGCCTCCACCCGCAGGGCCGCCGCGACGACCAGCCGCGCCCGGCGGCGCACGGGGGTCGGCTCCTGCTCCTGCTCCGGCACTCGCCGCGCCTCGGCCGGCCGGTGGACCGACGCTGGGGGCGCGGCCGACGGCAGGGACGGCGACGACGGCTCCTGCGCCGGGATCTCGGTGGAGGCGGCCGGAACAGCCCTGATCCCGGCACCCGCGGCTGCCGCCGTGGCTGCCGCGGCGGCGGGCGCGTCGTCCCCGGCGGACGCGCCGTCCTCGACGTCCCCGCCGTCCTCGACGTCCCCGGCGTTCCCGTCGCCGCCGGCCGCGGATGCGAAGATGTTCATGGCGTGGCCACCCCGGTGAGGGTCACGTACCGACCGAGCGCGGTCAGCGGGAAGACCAGCCGGTACAGGTGGTAGTTGAGGTAGAAGTCACCGGGGAAACCGGTTCCGGTGAACTGGGGCTCGTCCCAGGTCCCGTCCGGCCGCTGGGTCTCGCACAGCCAGCGCACTCCCCGCTTGACGGCCTTGCTGTGCGGGTCGACGGCCAGCAGCGCGAGCAGCGCCCAGGCGGTCTGCGAGGCGGTGAGCTCACCCCGGCCGATCCAGGCCGGATCGTCGTAGGAACGCGGGTCCTCACCCCATCCGCCGTCGGGCGACTGGTGCTCCAGCAGCCAGCGCACCGCGGTTGTGATCGCCGGGTGGTCGGCGGGAACGCCAGCGGCGATCAGCGCCGGAACCACGGCGCCGGTGCCGTAGACGTGGTTGATCCCCCACCGGCCGAACCAGGAGCCGCCCGGTTCCTGGTTGTCCAGCAGCCACTGCACCGCCCGCTGGGTGATCGGGTGGTCGGAACGGCCGAGGTCGGCCAGCATCTCCACGATGTGGGCGGTGACGTCCGCCGACGGCGGGTCGACCACCTCGCCGAAGTCGCAGAACGGGATCTTCGCCGTCAGCGTCCGCACATTGTCGGCGTCGAAGGCGCCCCAGGCCCCGTCCGACGACCGCATGCCGACGCTCCAGTCGACCCCGCGGGCCGCGGCCGCGCGCATCGCCCCGGCCAACTGCGGGTCGACCGCCGCGAGGCCGCGGGAGGCACGGTCACGCGCGGCCGGCGGGAGCTCGGCGGTGCCGCCCGGAGTGGCGGTGCCGCCCGGGGCGACATGGCTGCCACCGAGCAGGCGACGCAGCGCCAATACGACCTCGGCAGTGTCGTCGGTGTCCGGGTAGAAGTCGTTGTCGAACTCGAACGCCCAGCCGCCGGGGGCGAGCGCCGGACGGCGGACCGCCCAGTCCCCGGCCACCCGGACCTCTTCGTCAACCAGCCAGCGGCCGGCCCGCACCATCGCGGGATGGTCGGCCGGGACGCCGGCGTCCGAGAGCGCGACCACCGCCAGCGCGGTGTCCCAGACCGGCGACTGGCATGCCTCGATCTGGGCGGTCGGCCCCTCCGGGGTCTCGCGCCGGATGATGTAGCGTTCCATTCCCCGGAACGCCGTGGCGATCACTGGGTGGTTGAGGGGGTATCCCATGAGATGCAGCGCCATGACGGAGTAGATCCACGGCGGCTGGATGCCCCCCCAGCACCCGTCGGCCTCCTGGCGGGCGACGACCCACTCGGTGGCCCGGCGCAGCGCCAGGGTGCGCAGCATCTTGATCGGCCGGCGCTCATAGCGGTGCAGGATCGCGTCCAACCGCTCGAAGGCGCCCTCCCAGCTGTACAGCGGGGCCGGCTTCGGCGGCGTCACGGGTGCCGCGACCTTGATCTCGTCGATGCTGAAGCCGAGGTCGCGCACAGGCCGGAGCGACCCGACGATCGTCAACGCGACGATCGTCTGGCGGGCCCAGCAGCCGAAGTCGTAGACATTCAGCGGGAACCAGGACGGCAGGAAGATCAGTTCCGGCGGCAGCACGGGCACGTCGTCCCAGGACCACTCGCCGAAGGTCGCCAACCAGATGCGGGTGAAGACCCGGGCGGCCGCCACCCCGCCCTGGGAGCGGATGAGCGCGGCCGCCGCCGCCATGTGCGGGGCGTCGGGCTCGTCACCGGCCAGGCGCAGGGCGATGTACGCCTCGACCGTGGTGGACAGCTCGGCCGGTCCGCCGTAGTACGTGGCCCAGCCGCCGTCCGCGAGTTGCTGGGACCGCACCCACCGGGCGATCGGCTCGGTCTCCTCCTCGGTGCGGATACCGAGGAACTGCTTCATGAACAGGTGTTCGGCGTCGATCGTGACGTTCGTCTCGAGGTCGCCCTTCCACCAGCCCTCCTCGGACTGCAGCCCGAGGAGGTGGTCCCGAGCCCGGTCGGCCGCGGTCATCGCCGCGGCCAGGTCCTGATCGACCGGGGTCTGCGTCGTGGGCGGGGTGCCGTCGGCGGTCGCCGCGCCACCGCCAGGCACGCCACCGCCGGACAGCGGTGGCGAGGACCGGGAGATCCCGTAGGCGTCGGGCGTGGCGGGCGCGGGAATGTTAACGCGCTTCGAGCTCTTCGCGGCCTTTGGAGCAGCCGGGGACGGGTCCGAGGTCAGGCTCATCGACGACTCCCCTCGTCGTACATGCGATGGTCATGAAGACGATCAACGTGCTGATCACCGGGCCGGGCGGGAACGGCGACTGCACTCACCTGTCGTCTCCTCAGCGGTCTCGTTCGGTCACGAAACGCGCGAGGGCCAGCAGTTCCGCCTCGATCTCGGCGGGCATCGACAGCGAGCGGAGCACGTTCTCGCAGGCCTTCAGCTGGCCGTCGGCCTCGGCGGTGGTCCAGTCCCGCCCGCCGGCCCGCTCGATCAGGTCCGCGATGTGCGTCAGCTCCGCCTCGGTGGACTCCCCGGTGCCGGTGAGGAACGCCCGCAGCTCGTCGGCCGCGGCTCCGCCGGCCTCCAGGGCCACCACGACCGGCACCGACTTCTTGCGGGACCGCAGGTCCGACAGCACCGGCTTGCCGGTCACCGAGGGATCACCCCAGATACCGAGCAGGTCGTCGATGAGCTGGAACGCGGTGCCGAGCCGGGATCCGTACTCGGCGAGGGCGTTGACCATGTCGTCATCGGCCCCGGCGAGCACGGCGCCGAGGGAGGCCGAGCAGGCCAGCAGCGCGCCGGTCTTGCCGTCCTCCATGTGCAGCGTCTCGGCGACGCTGACATCCGGCCGCTTCTCGAACATCAGGTCCTCGGCCTGGCCACGGACGAGGTCCTGGACGCCCGCGCCCAGGATCAGCGCCGCGCGACGGCCGGGCTCACCCTCGACCTCCAGCAGGACCTGGGTCGCCAGGCCGAGCAGCGCGTCCCCGGCGAGGATCGCGCCGTCGGCGCCAAAGATCGTCCAGGCCGTGGGCCGGTGGCGGCGCTCAGTGTCGCCGTCCATGAGATCGTCGTGCAGCAGCGAGAAGTCGTGCACCAGCTCGACGGCGACCGCTGCCGGCAGCCCGGTCTCCGCCGGGGCGCCGGCGGCCTGCGCCGACAACAGCGCCAGCGCCGGGCGTACCAGCTTGCCCCCGCCGCCGGACAGTGGCGCGCCCTCGGCGTCGACCCAGCCGCGATGGTAGGCGACGACGTGGCGAAGCCGTGGGTGGAGCCGATCCACCGTGGCGCGCAAGGCAGGCACGGTGAGGGTCCGCCCACGCTCGATCGCATCCGGAACCGTCATGGTCATACCGGGAATCCCCCTGTGGATGTGTGCCTTGGCTGGCCGGGCGGAAGCGGCCGGACGACCGCCGCCGATCCGGCGGGAACCGCGTTGTCCCCTCGTGGATCCTGTGGATCGCGCACCTGCGCGGCCGTGGCGCCGCCGTCCGGTGTGCTCACCGATTCAGTGCCTACCGGTACCGACTCACCCACCTGCTCGGGGAGCCGTCCGCCCGTCCTTCGGGCCTGCGGGCCCGGCCCGCGTGGCTCGTTGACGTCGACCCCCATACCGGCCAGGTTCTCACGGACAGCAGCGAGTCCGCTACGCACAGCCGACTCCATGGTTGCCGGCCATCCGGTGTCGGTCCAGGTCCCGGCCAGGGCGAAGCCGGGCAGGCCGGTCGATGCACCCGGACGCAACGCAAGCGAACCGGGCACCTGCCGGAAGGTCGCCGTACGTTCCCGGGTGACGAAGACCTCCAGCGGCCCGGCCGCCCGCGCGGCCGGGAACAGCCGGGCCATCTCCTCGACGAACAGGGTCCGCAGCTCGTTCGCCGGACGATCGACCCACGGCTCCGCCGCAGACTGCGACAGCGCCAGGTACTGGGCACCGGGCGGGCCGGCGGCGGCGAGCCCGGAGGAGACCGTGCGATCGAAGATCCATTGGATGGGCGAGTCGACCACGGCCAGGAACGGGCCGTCGATCACCGGTCGAGGATAGATCATGTGCACGTTGATGATCGGCGAGTCGCCGAGTTCACGCAGCCGGGCCGCTTCAGGTTCGGCGCCGGCCGGCAGGAGGGAAGCGGCGGCGGGCGGCGGCACCGCGAGCACGACCGCGTCCGCCCGCAGCACGCCGCGGTCGTCGGTGCCGGGCACCGCCGCGCCGCGACCGGTCCCGCCCGCGGTGACGGCCAGTTCCCATCCGCTGCCCGCGGCGGTGATGGACCGGGCCTTCACCCCGGTGCGCACGTCGGCGCCGGCCGCGGTGAGCGCCTCCATCGCCGCGTCGCCGTGCAGCCGGGACAGGGGGACCTCGGCCCAGCCGAGGTCACCGGCGGCGGCGCCCTCCAGCAGACCGGTCCGCACGACCTTGGCGGCGAGGCCGAGGGAGGCGTCGGCGGCGGGCACGTTCAGCGTCGCGACCGTCAGCAGTTCCCACAGCGCCTTCGTCGCCGCGGGGCCCTGGCCGTGGGTGGACAACCAGGTACCGAACGACTGCTCGTCCACCGCCGGGGAGCGCTGGTCGAGCCGCCCAAGCTGGAACGCCGCGAGCCCGGCCCGCAGCCGTTCGGCGACCGGCAGCGCCTGGTACCCCAGCAACGCCGGGGCCAGGTGCAGTGGCGCCGGCAGCGGGACCCTCGTCCGGCGCAGCCGGGTCCGGGTCAACGAGCCGCCGAGCAGCACCGGCACGTCCAGCCGAGGCTGCAAGGTGGTCAGGTGTTCGACGCCGAGTCGCTGCAGCAGCCCGCGGTAGGCCGTGCAGCATCGCATGAACACGTGCTGGCCGGTGTCGATCCACAGCTCCCCGCGCCGGAACGACGTCGTCGCCCCGCCGAGGCGGGGACGTGCCTCCAGCAGGGTCACGCGGGCCCCGCTGTCCACGGCCAGCAGCGCCGCGGCCATGCCCGCGAGCCCGCCGCCGACGACGGCGAGATGCGGACGTCCGTCCGCCCGCCCGGCGGGCCGCGGCCCCCGTGCCGGCGCGGCGTCCGCGCCGGCACCCGTGGTCATGCCGCCCTCATCTCGGGCCGCCCCGCGAGGCTGCGGGCGGCGACGACCGCCTTCTCCCAGCCGGGCAGCGCCAGCCGACGATCGAGCACCGCGGACGGATCGGTCTTGATCCGCCGGTTGAGCCGCAGGTAGATGCCGGCCATCGCCCCACAGCAGGCCGCGCTGCGCCGGTCGAGCAGGTCGAGCAGGACGAGCCCACGCCCATACCACTCCTCCGCTCGCTGCGCCGACGTCCGCAGGTACGCGGTGAGCGCGTCGGGGGGACCGCCAAGACGACCGGTCGCGTCCACCTCGAGTTCGACGCCGGCGGCCTTCAGCTCCTGGCGCGGCAAGTAGATCCGGCCGCCGAGCAGGTCCTCGCGCACGTCCCGGAGGATGTTCGTCTGCTGGAGTGCGACCCCGAGGGCGTCCGCGACCCCCGAGGCGTCGCGGTGGGAGGTGGCCCGCTCGCTACCGAAGATGCCGAGCGAGAGCCGCCCGATCGTCCCGGCAACCAGGCGGCAGTAGCCGACGAGATCGTCGAACGTGTCGTAGGTGGTGCCGCGCACGTCGCTCTCGACCCCGTCGGCGAGTTCGATGAACGCCTCCAGCGGGATCGGGAACCGGCGGGCGGCGTCGGCGAGGGCGACGAAGACCGGATCATCGGAGCTGTTCATCCCCAGCTCCTCGACCTCCGCGCGGACCTGCGCCAGCCCGGCGAACTTCGCCTCCTCGGGGAGATCACCATCGCCGATGTCGTCGAGGAGGCGGGCGAGCGCGTAGACGGCGCTCAGCGCCCCCCGCTTCTCGGCCGGCAGCAGGCGGATGCCGTAGGAGAAGTTGCGTGCCGCCTCCTTGGTCACAGCCTCGCAGGCGGCATACGCCTCCGCCACGGTCGGCCGGCCCGCGGGGAACTGCGCCGCGGTACTCATCGAACCTCACCCATCTCCGGAAGAACGGACTGTGCGGCGGGGACGCCGGCCTGGGTACTCGTCGCAGCGGTGCCGCCGTGGGCCGTGGAACCCGAACCGGAACCGGAACCCGAACCCGGCCAGGCCCCGGCCGCGCTGGTCGCGGTGGCGACGGCGGCCGCCGTGTGCGCCACCGCCGACGCTCCGGGAGCCAGCGACCGGGCCAGCGCCGCCAGCGCGAACTCGGCGACCCGTGGCTTCGTCGCCTTCGGCGGCCCACCGAGCACGTCGTAGTCGGCGCGCCGGATCGCGTCCAACGCCGCCCGGCCCCCGCCCACGAAACCGGCCAGGGCCAGCCGCAGCCGTCCGGGCACCATCGACACCAGGGGAGCGCCCTGGTCGATCACCGTACGGGCCCGAGCGACCTCGAAGGCCATCAGATGGCGCACGGCCGGACTCGCGACGGAGGCCCGCAGATCGGCCTCGGTCACCCCGAAGGTGTCCAGATCCTCCAGCGGCAGGTAGATCCGGCCGGCGGCGAGGTCCTCGGCCACGTCCTGCCAGTGCTCGGCGAGCTGCAAGGCGGTGCACACCCGGTCCGACAGCACGACCCGGTCGGGGGTCGCCAGCCCGAAGACGCCCAGCACCATCCGCCCGATCGGGTCGGCCGAGAGCGTGCAGTAGCGGACCAGGTCGTCGAAGGTCTCGTAACGGGTGACCCGCTGGTCCTGCCGGTTGGCCTCGACGAGGCGCTGGAACGGTTCGGCGGGCAGGTCGCAGTCCCGCACGGTCCGCGCGAGCAGACGCAGGACCGGCAGCTCCGGCTGCCCGCCTGTCCAGATCACCTCGAGGTCCGCCGACAACCGGTCGAGCAGGGCGAGCCGGTCGCCGACCGCCTCGTCGCCGAGGTTGTCGACGAGCCGGCTGAAGGCGTACAACGCGTTGAAGTGGGAACGAACCGCCGCGGGCAGAACGAACGGCGAGACCGGGAAGTTCTCCGCCGGGGCGGCGCGCAGCAGCTGCTCGGCGGGAGTTGCCAGGCCCGTCGCGGCCGGCTGGGCAGGCGTGCGTGATGGGCTGGTTCGGGCGTCGATGGCTGTCATACGCCTCTCCTTCGATGGCGGTCTGCACTACGGACGCGGTCGGGCCGGATCCCGCATCCCCGGGGGCCACGACCGGCGCGGACGTATCCGGAGAGCCGGGTTCGGAAGGCTCTTCGGAAGGCTCCGCGGTGGGGGTGGCTGCCTGGGTTTCGCCAAGGCGATCAGGATGCGGATCGCACCGGGTGGTCATGGGCACGATCAGCGCGGGCCGGTACGGGAGATGGGCCGGCCCTGGGCCGGTATCGGGATGAGCTCCGCCTGGCCGGCCCCCTTCGGTTGGTCCTCACAGGTCCGTGGGCGGGATGATGCTCCGGCGGCACCACCCGGGCGGCCTGCGGCCTGCGGCCGGCCGCCGCCCGTCGGCACTCTCATCGTCGGTGTCGCTCACCCCCAGGGCCGGCCGGCAAGCCGGAAGCGGCCGGGTAGACCACGCCGCGGATCATCCGAAGACACCCGCCAGCCTGCGGTACACCGACGGGATCGCACCGTGGACCCGCACCGCGCCGAGTAACCAGCGTGGCACCCAGACCTCGGCGTCGCCGCGTCCGGTAGCCGTCAGCATGCGCTGCGCGACAAGCCCGGCCGGTATAGGCCGGGGCCAGCGACGGACGTAGGGCGCGCCACGGCGGTGGAAAAATGGTGTGTCGACGACGCCGGGTAGACACAGGGTCACCGTCACACCGCGACCGGCGACCTCGGACCGCAACGCGTCGGCGAAACCGAGCAGAGCGGCCTTGGTTGCGGAATAGGCGACCTCACCGCGCACGCCCAGCGCGCCGGCGATGCTGCCCACCAGCAGGATGCGCCCCTGGCCGCGGTCGAGCATGGCCGGCAACATGGCCCGGACCAGCATCATCGGCGACAGCACGTTGACCGTGACCAGCTCCGCGATCGCGGCCGGGGACATCACCTCGAACGGGCCCGCCGCCCCGAGGCCGGCCGAGCACACCAGCAGGTCGACCTCGCCGAGAAGCTCGGTCGCCCGGGAGGAGACCATCAGTTCCGAGCCGGGACTCGACAGGTCGACCGCAATCCGGTGCCCCTCGGTCGCCGCGGCCACCTCGTCGAGCGCGGCCCCGTTGCGACCGACCAGCAGCGACCGGCATCGGTCCGCGGCCAGCAGCAGCGCAGCCTCCCGGCCGATACCGCTGGATGCTCCCGTGATGACGGCGGTCCGGGGCGGCCAGGTCGAGACGCCCGAGCCGGCCCGCATGACCAGCCCAGGAAGAGATGTAGACACTCCGTTACCGAAAGTGGGACGAGACCGGGTACTCACGACACACCGCTTCCGGTCATTCCCCTCACGCCGTTCTCCCCCGCGGGCACTGGTTGCACGTCACCTACAACTTTCCCTACTCGTCGCCCCGCGTTGCGAGGTGGTCCGACCGAAGGTGATTCGGTGTGGTCCGCTGGCACGAACTCGCCGGCCGGATCGTTGCGTCGGCCACCCTGGCGGGCGGCACCGATCCGAACAGCCACTGCTCATCTCATCAACGCCGGGCTCCGGATCCGCGGTGCGTTGGTAACTCCGCGCCACCGGGCTCACGACTGCCACCATTCCACCGTCCCGTCGCCGGATCGTCCATGGTCAGATGGGCGACATCGGACAGCGAGGGCCGAGCGCGACTCTGGACTCCCTATCACACTCCCCCATCCCGACCGCCCGGCGTCGCCCTATATGACAGCGGTCCGATCGATTCGGAATCTGCTCTCGGAGACCTTCTTCCGGGGACTTCGAACTGGCTCCACATCGACGACTGGGTATTGCGGACTATTTACAACCGCATTGCCTCCGGAGGAAGGACGCGGCGACGACACCTTGCCGACTCGAGGCCGGTACGCGACATCAGGGTCATGGTCGGCCGGCTCCGACGCCAACACCCTCCCGCCAGTCCGATCCGGTCACCACAAGATCACCGGCCGTGGCGGAGGCAAAGCCGCCAAGACCTACCCCCGGCGGCAGATGTGTCGACCCGTCCGCGGCGTGCGCCGGACAGGCGGAAGGCTCATCATCCAAACACTGATCCATCCTCCACACGCGACCACCCTACCGCCCCAGACAAACAAGAGCGAAAGCGGCATTTGCCACGACCAAATAGACAGACCACCATCTACGAACGTCTGAAGAGTGAGATGAGGCACATGAACCGCGAAGGTGGGTGGATACGAAGGGGTGATGCGCCGGATCGCTCACGATCCGGCGCATACAGTCGTCAGTGGAGCCGGACGGAGGCCAGGTCCGGCGCGGGAGGCCGGACGGAGGCCAGGTCCGGCGCGGGAGGCGGGTGAGACGCCGCGGCCTCCCGGCACGCGGGACGTTCCCCGTGCGCCGGGCAAGATGTCGCGACCGGACCCGCGTCGGCGACCGGGGCATCCTGTGACCCGGTCAGGTCGGCACCGGAGGGAGACCTGTCACTTTCATGCCCCTCATCACCCACCGCGCCGCAGCCGCCGGAGCCAGCGGCGGAGGCCGCGCCAGAGTCAGCGGCGGAGACGGAGACGGAGACGGAGACGGCGGGATCGTCACCGAGAGCGGCGAGGGCGGCGGCCACAATCTCCCCCTGCTCCGCGGCGGAGACCAGGGGGGTGAATGTCCTCGGTACCTGCGAGACGAGGACCCGGAGGCGCTCGGAGCAGATGACCGCTTCGCCCGTGCCGCCGCGCTCCTCGTCGGCGCTGGTGGACTGCCGGGCGGCGGCCTGGGCACGTTCGATCGCCATCCCGATGATCCCCCCCCGCAGGGACCCGACCGCGCAGTACGCGCGCAGCAACCCGAGATGGGTGGGAGCCGGCCCCGCGAGCCCGTGCACGAGGGCCTGCTGCAGCGACAGGATGTCGCTCTTGCCGATCTTGCGGTGGATCACCGAGGGGTCGTCGGCGAAGACGAGCAGCACGCCACCGGGGCCCGCCAGTGCCTCGACGAATCGCTCGATGATGACCCGGGGGGACGGCGGCGGGGACTGCCGAACGAGATCGACGAGTCGACCCAGCTCGGACACGAAGGGCTCCAGCAGGGCGTCGAGGATCGTCTCCTTCGACGGAAAGTGGTAGTAGAGCGCTGCCTTCGTCACTCCCAGGCGCTCGGAGATGTCCCGCACCGAGGTGCCGGCATACCCCTGTTCGCTGAAGAGGCTCATGGCGGCGGCAAGGATCCGCGATCTGGTATCGCCCCGTGGATCGGGCGATGCCGGCTCGGGCGATGCCGGCTCGGTCATGGCGGCCCTGCACCCCCCGATCGAGTCCGCGACGGATGTTACTCTCAACTCTACCTACTGAACGACCGGTAAGTTTCTCAGCAGCAAATCGTCAGCACGACGTCGCAGGTAGCGACACCACCGATCACCAACGCCCGAGGGGAAACCGTGGCCTCGCTCGCCCGCTGGTGCTTCCGGCACCGTCGGCTCGTCCTGTTCCTGTGGATCGTCGCGCTGCTCGGGCTCGGCGGCATCAGCCAGGTGGCCGGAAGTAGTTACAAGGACGCCTTCTCCCTGCCCGGCACCGATTCGCAGAAGGCCATCGACCTCCTGCAACGCGACTTCCCGGCGGCGTCGGGAGACAGCGCCACCATCGTGCTGCACAGTGACAAAGCTCGCATCACCGATCGGGCCATCTCCGATCCGGCCAGCGAGATGCTCGGCAGGATCGCCAAGATCCCGCACGTCACCGAGGTCACGAGCCCTTACGGCCCGCGGGGCGCCGCCCAGATCAGCAAAGACGGGCACACGGCCTTCGCGACCGTCAACTTCGACCTGCAGGGCATCGAGCTGCCCAAGGAGAACATCGAGCAGCTGGTCGACACCGCTCGAAGCTACGGCAGGGACGACCTGCAGGTGGAGGCGACCGGTCAGGTCGTCGCGGTCATCGAGCAGCAGGAGCAGAGCTACAGCGAGCTGATCGGCATCATCGCCGCGGCGATCATCCTCTTCGTCGCCTTCGGCTCGTTGCTGGCCGTCACCCTGCCCCTGATCACCGCCATCATGGCCCTCGGGGTCGGCAGCATCCTGATCACCCTGCTCTCCCACGTCCTCACGATCGCCGAGTTCAGCCCGGTCCTCGCGACCCTGATCGGACTGGGCGTCGGCATCGACTACGCCCTGTTCATCGTCAACCGGCACCGCATCGGCCTACGCGCCGGCAAGAGCCCGGAGGAGGCCACGGTCACCGCGGTCAACACCTCCGGGCGCGCCGTGCTCTTCGCCGGCATGACCGTCTGCATCGCGCTGCTCGGCATGTTCACGCTCGGTGTGAGCTTCCTCTACGGCGTGGCGATCTCGGCGGCGGTGGCCGTGGCGATGACGATGACCGCGGCAGTCACCCTGCTGCCGGCCCTGCTCGGCTTCTACGGCATGAAGGTGCTCAACCGGCGCGACCGGCGCAGGCTGGCCGAGGAGGGCCCGGTGCACGAAAGCACCTCGGGCTTCTGGTGGCACTGGGCGAAGCGGCTGGAGGGACGGCCCCAGCTGTTCGCGGTGGTCAGCGCGGTGGTCATCGCCGTCATCGCGATCCCGTTCTTCTCGCTGCGGCTCGGCTCGTCCGACCTCGGCAACGGCGACCCCTCCAAGACCACCAAGCGCGGCTACGACCTGCTGGCCGAGGGCTTCGGACCGGGGTTCAACGGCCCGTTCAGCATCGTCGCCGAGATCCATTCGCCGCGGGACACGGCAAGCCTCGACGCCGTGGTGGCAGCGGCTCGCGCGACACCGGGCGTCGCCTCCGTCTCGGCTCCGCGGCCGAGCCCCAACGGGCAGGCGGCGATCGCCACCCTGTACCCGACGACGAGCCCGCAGGCCGAGGCGACCTCGAAGCTGCTCAACCAGCTGCGCGACCACGTGATCCCGCAGGCGAACCAGGCCGGCACCGGCATCTACGTCGGCGGCATCACAGCCATCTTCGAGGACTTCTCCAGCACGCTGTCGGGCAAACTGCCGCTGTTCATCGGGATCGTGGTTCTCCTCGCCTTCCTGCTGCTGGTGGCGGTGTTCCGCAGCCTGCTGGTCCCGTTGACCGCCTCGCTGATGAACCTGCTCGCGGTCGGGGCGGCCTTCGGCGTGGTCGTCGCGGTGTTCCAGTGGGGCTGGGGCGCGTCACTGTTCAGCATCAGCGGCGGCCCGGTCGAGGCGTTCATCCCGGTGATCCTCTTCGCGATCCTGTTCGGCCTGTCCATGGACTACGAGGTGTTCCTGGTCAGCCGGATGCACGAGGAGTGGACCGCGCGCCGGGACAACCGGATCGCCGTCTCGCTCGGCCAGGCCGAGACCGGCCGGGTCATCTCCGCGGCCGGCGCGATTATGATCCTGGTCTTCGCCTCGTTCATCCTCGGCGACGAACGGGTGATCAAGCTGATGGGCCTCGGGCTCTCGACGGCGATCCTCATCGACGCCTTCATCATCCGGACCGTGCTGGTGCCATCGCTGATGCACATCTTCGGCACGGCGAACTGGTGGGTGCCAGCCTGGCTCGACCGGGTCCTGCCGCGGATCTCCGTCGAGTCCGCCGAGGATCTGGAGGAGATCCGGCACACCCCGCTGCCCGAGGACGCCGTCGCGGGCCGTCCCGCGGCCGGGGTGCCGGCCCGCCCGCTTCCCGGGCAGGCGGCCCGCGAGGAGCGGAGCTCACGCACCGGCGAACCCATGCGCTGATCTTCACGGGGCCGCCCGAACAGTGACAGCCCGCGGGGCGCCCGCCTGGCCGGCCGGGATCGGCCAAGACGGTGAGCCGGCCGAGGACACGTTCGTCGCCGAACGGATCCGGAGCAGGCCGTGATGCGCCACCGTCACGGCACCGACAAGATCGTCAAGGTCATAGCGAGTGATCAGAGGCCAGCCCGACCCGGAGGATGTTGACCACCGCGTTCACGTCCGCGTGCGCGGTAGGCCCGCACGCCACGCAGGCGAACGCGGCCTGGGTTCCGCGGTTGTCGGTGTGGCAGTGCCCGCAGACCACACAGGTGCGGGAGGCGTCCGCGAGGTCCAGCCGCGCGTCGCGGCATCCGTCATGGTCGGAACAGTAACCGATGTATCTCGAACACGCCGCGGACGGCACCGGAAATAAACAAGTAAGAAACAGGAAATAATCCAACAATAAGCAAAGGTGGAATCGCGGGCCTTAACACGAAACCGCACTCGGCGGAGCGTCCTTCGGATCGG
Organism: Frankia sp. CeRuru1; assembly: GCF_977966315.1. Classification (NCBI taxonomy): domain Bacteria; kingdom Bacillati; phylum Actinomycetota; class Actinomycetes; order Frankiales; family Frankiaceae; genus Frankia; species Frankia sp. CeRuru1. Next base: position 8,263 of record NZ_CDWWEW010000023.1, on the reverse strand, counting down.
GGACTTCACCGGCAGTGACCTGGCCACGCGTATCCCCGACTTCGACGGCCTTCTGCGCCGGAGAGCACAGTTCGTCACGGCATCGTGAGTGCCGTCGAACGGGTGGCAGAGACCGAGGGAGTGGCGGGGATCAAGCGGGTGGCGGAGGTCGCGCCCATCGACATCGAAGGAACCACGAGCGCGACCGCGGCGGTACTGGGCACGTTGTTCCCCTATGCCCGGGCCCGGTTGGGGTCGTGGGTGCGCGACCGTCACGCCGAGCCGGCGGTGCGCCGGATCCTCGCCGAGACGCCGACGGTCATGCCTCCATCGCCTCGTTCGCCGAGCTGGACATCATCACCGCGCCACGTGCGGATGGCCCCGCGAGCGCCTGAGCCGCGCCCGCGCCCCGAGCATCCGGCCCACCGAGCGACGCGACGCTCACCGGACCACCGACGGGCTCGGGAATCTGATTACCGAACTCCAGGTATCCGCCGCGCTGCGGCGCCCCCCGCAGGGCCGCGGCGGCACGGACCCGTCGCGCGTGCGGGGGCGGCAGCAACCCGCCCACCTCGTCCACAGGGACGAACGCGCAGTTGATGATCTCGTCCATGTCCAGCCGGATGCGCTCCCGCCATGAGGCGGGCAGCGCACCGCCGTCGAAGACGAAGGCCAGCATCTCGCTGTCGAGCCATCCGTCGTTAAGACAGGGCGCCCAGTCGATCGCGAGCAGACCACCGATCGGTGGGGCGATACCGAGCTCCTCGGCGACCTCCCGTACACACGCCGAGTAGGGCGATTCCCCCGGTTCGACAAAGCCTCCCGGAATGTCCCAGCCTGGCTTGTACGACGGTTCAACGAGCAGTATGCGGTCTTCTTCATCGAAGAACAGGACACCCGCCGCAGCGTAGGGTCGCGCCATCGGAGGTCGGTTCAAGCTCGCCTCAGTGCCATGGTCAGGACGCTGCCGTGGGGTGGCCGGCGGCTTCGAGGACATCACCGACCGCAGCATCAGGCCGTCACCGGGCACGCCGGCCGGGTCCGGCAGAGCCCGGTCGACTAGGGAAAAGTCAAGATCCTTCTTCATATTATCACACACTTCACATAGTACTGACGAACGGAATTGATGTTCCTGCCGCCGACTGGTGGGCGACGCGGTGGGCCACTAACGATAGGCGACCACGAAGGGGCGCGACCCGCCAGCGTTTCGCGGAACTAAGGCAAAAAATAATGAAGACGAACCGGTGAGGAGAGCGGGTGCGGTTACCTCGCCGATCCGTATCCGCAACGCGGACCGGACAGCGATACGACAGAAAGAATTGTGTCGATAGCTGTCGGTGACGGAGGTGACCGGTCAACGCGGAACGGACCGGGAGAACGGGCCGAGGTGAGCGGGCTCGCCGGGGGCGGTGGCCCCACCATGGACCACGCACCACAGGTCATGCACCACAGGTCATGCACCACAACATCACAGGTCGAGCCCGATGTCGTCCCGGTGCGGTCCTGGGCTCAGCTCGAGGCTGTCCGGCCAGGATACGCTGAACGAGTACATCCGGCACAACGGAAGCGCGATCTTCGCGATCCCGCCAGGCTTCCGGGCCGGCACGAAGGACTACTGGGGCAGCGGCCTGTTCACCTGATCGATGCCGCTCGATACTTATCGACACTGAATTGATACCGACTGATACTGATTGATGCCCTAGATGATCAAAATGGACACAACGAGCGCTGTCGAGGGCTGCTTCTCCTGCGTCGGCAACGCATCATTGGACGGGCTGCCGCCCCGGGAGCGCATCCTGGTCGATCCCTGCTGGCGGGTCGCGCACGCGATCAGGACCGCCCTGCCGGGTTGGCTGGTTGTCGTCGCCCGGCGTCACGTCACCACGATGGCCGAGCTCACCGCGGCGGAGGCCGCCGCATGGGTCTCCCCCACGGTGATGGACGACCTCGCGGCAAGACTGACCGCCTCCCTCGCGGCCGCCTCGGAGTGACGGACGGCGCACCGCAGCTCATCGAGAGCTGAGGGCTGCATCTGGACGCCCGTCGGCGGGTATCCGTTCCTCCGAAAGGAGACCGCTTCCCCCGACGGGGGATTCCCGGTCGACCGCAGGAGGTGGATGAGGTGGATCAGGTGACGCCAACCCCGAACAACCTGAAGATCGTCGTGGTGGGAGCCACGGGGAATGTCGGCACGAGCGTGCTGGCGGCCCTCGGCCGGTCGGCCGAGGTCGGCTCCCTGGTCGGGGTGTCCCGCCGCAACCCGACATGGACGGCGCCGAAGACCCAGTGGGCACAGGCCGATGTCGTCACGGATGACCTCGCCCCGCTGTTCCAGGGCGCCGACGTCGTGATCCACCTGGCCTGGTTGTTCCAGCCCACCCACAACCCCTTGACCACATGGCGGACCAATGTCCTGGGATCCATCCGCGTGTTCGAGGCCGTAGCCCGAGCCGGCGTGCCCGCGCTGGTGCATGCCTCATCGGTCGGCGCCTACTCGCCCGCCGCCCGGGAAGGCGCCGTCGACGAAGGATGGCCGACCCACGGCTGGCCCGAGGCCGCCTACACCCGGGAGAAGGCGTATCTGGAGCGGGTCCTCGACACCTTCGAACGTGACCATCCGGGCATCCGGGTGGTGCGGCTGCGGCCCGGGTTCATCTTCAAGCGGGAGGCGGCCAGCCAACAACGGCGCCTGCTCGCTGGGCCGTTGCTGCCCGGCCGGGTGGTACGGCCGGCAGCGGCGCCCACGCACCCGGCGACGGTGCCCGTGCTGCCAGATCTGCCGGGGCTGCGCTTCCAGGTGGTGCACTCCTCCGACGTCGCGGACGCCTACCGGTTGGCGGCCCTGACCGGGGCCCGCGGCGCCTTCAACATCGCGGCCGACCCGGTGGTCGACGTACCCCTGCTCGCCGACATCCTCAATGCGAGGATCATCCGGATGCCGGCCGGCCTGGCCCGGGGCGCTCTGGCTACCGCCTGGCACCTGCATCTGGTGCCCGCCTCCCCGCAGCTCTTCGACGCCGTCCTACATCTACCGATCATGGACACTACCCGGGCCCGGGCAGAGCTCGGCTGGTCGCCCCGCCACGACGCCCGCGCCGCGATCGGCAGCTTCCTCACCGGCCTGCGCGAGGGCGCGGGCCTGCCCACACCCCCGCTCATGCCAAGCACCGCGCGGGGCCGGTGGGAGGAGGTCCGCACCGGCATGGGGCAGCGGGCCTGACGCGGGCGCTACCCCTGCTCGCGGGCGGCGAGAATCGCCGCCAGGGCGGCGGTGAGGTGGGTCTCGGCGGTGGCCTTGTCGAGGCCGAGACCGTGGAGCACGCCGGTGCCGTCCTCGAGTTCCAGCAGGGCGAGCAGGATGTGCTCGGTCCCGACGTGGTTGTGCCCCAGCCGCAGGGCCTCCCGGAACGTCAGCTCCAGCGCCTTCTTCGCCTTGGTGTCGAACGGGACGAGGTTCGGCACCTGCTCGGCCGGCGGCGGCAGCGCCGCGGTGGCGGCTACCCGGACGGCTTCCAGTGACACACCCTGCGCAACGATCGCCTGGGCAGCCAGCGCGTCCGGCTCGATCAGCAGCCCGAGTACCAGATGCTCGGGCCCGATCTCGGCGTTGTTCGCTGCTCGGGCCTCGTTCTGCGCCGCCATCACGACGTTTCTGGCCCGCTCGGTGTACCGGCTGAATCCCTGACCGGGATCGAGGGCCGATGGTTCGCCGGGGGTCTTCGGCACGAAACGCTTCTGTGCCGCCTGCTTACTGACACCCATGCTCCTGCCGATGTCCGTCCAGGAAGCGCCGGAGCGACGGGCCTGGTCGACGAAATGGCCGATCAGATGGTCGGCCACGTCCCCGAGATGATCGGCGGCGAGGACCGCGCTGGAGAGCTGTTCGAGGGCGTCGGTGTGCACCTTCTTGATCGCTTCGATCAGGTCGTCGAGGCGCACCGGAGAGGTCATGCGAACGGGTTCGATCATTCGTCAACCCTAGGTTGACGAATGACTTTCGTCAACCTAAGGTTGACGGTAAAGATCATTCGAGATGATCGACGACGAAACCGCCCGGGGTGGCGAGGCCGGCGTCGAAGGCGGCGACGATCGCGCCGGCCCGGTCCCGCACCTCCAACTTGAGGAAGATGCTGCCCACATGCGCCTTCACGGTGCGCTCGCTGACCCGCAGCGCCAGCGCGATCTCCCGGTTGGTGGCGCCACGGGCCATCGCCCGCAGCACCTGGCGCTCGCGGTCGGACAGCCGCTCCATCCGGCGGCGCAACGACGGGTCAGCGGTGGGTGCGGCACGTAGCGCGCCGAGCAGCCGCTCGCTGGCCGACGGGTCGATCCACGAGCCGCCCGCGGCGACCAGTCGGATCGCCCGGACAATGTCATCCGCGGGCCGGTCCTTCAGGATGAATCCGGCCGCACCGGCGGCCATGACCCCCCAGAGCGCGTCGTCGTCGCTGAAGGTGGTGAGCACGAGGACGGGCGGATGCGGGCCGAGCCTGGCAAGCGCGCGCATCGCGTCGACGCCATCCATCCGGGTCATCCGGATGTCGAGGAGAACGACATCCGGGCGCAGCGACCGCACGGCGGCCACCACCTCGTCGCCATCCGACCGTTCCCCGACGATCTCGATCGCGGCCACCCCACCCGGCCCGTCGCCGTTCTCCGCACCGAGCACGAGCGCCAGTCCCGCCCTGATCAACTCCTGGTCGTCGACGAGCAGAACCCGGATCGGCGGCAGCGGGCCCGGGAGTTCAGCCATCCCGTACCGCCGGCCGCCTGGGTGCCGGGTACGGCGGCTCCGGCCGCAAGGACTCCGGCCACGGGGGCTCTGGCCACGGGGGCTCTGGCCACGGGGGCTCTGGCACGGCGCCTCCCACCGGGATGCCGGCGGCCACCACCCAGGCGCCGTCCCGAGGGCCCGCGCCGAAGGTCCCACCGAGCGCGTGGATCCGTTCGGCGATCCCGGTCAGGCCCATCCCCCGGCCCCCTGGACGGGCATCCGCACGGGCGTCGGCGCGAGATTCGGACGAACCCTCCAGCGTGCCACCTAGGCCACCCGAAGCACCCGTGCCACCCGAGACACCCGAGACACCCGAGACGCCCGATGCGCCTGATGCGCCTGATGCGCCTGATGCGCCCAGATGACGCTGCCGCACCCCACCCGCCGGAAGATCGTTTCGGACGGTCACCTCGACAACGCGCGGACCGATGTCGAGCCGCACCCACGTCGGCGCGGCGTCGGCATGGTGTAGCACGTTCGCGAGCGCCTCCCGCACCGTCCGGAACAGCACCGAGCCTGCCGCCTGGTCGAGCGTCCCGACGTCGCCCTCCACCTCGAGCCGCACGGGAAGGCCGCTGCGTCGGTAACCCGCCACGAGATCTCCGATGTCCTGCGCCGCCGGCAGCGGTCCGGGCCCGGGCCCGGACCGCATCGGCCCCGCGTCCTCCCGCAGCAGCCCGACGACCCGCCGGATCCCCGCGAGGCTCTCCCGGCTGACCTCCTCCGCTCGGGCCAGGGCCTCGTCGGCGAGGGCCGGCGCGCGCCGCATCGTCCGGCGCGCGCCGGTGATGTTCAGCAGCGCCACCGCCAGCGAGTGCGCCACCAGGTCGTGGACGTCCTGCGCGATCCGCCGCCGCTCGTCCGCCGCCGCAGCAGCAACCAGCCTGCTCTGCGCCTCGGTCAACTCCTCGGCCAGCTCCCGGGTCCGCCGCAGGATGAAACCGGTGCCCGTGCCGTACAGCAGGGCCGCGACCCAGACCAGGAATCCGTCTGTGAAGTGGTCGCCCTCGGCGTCTGGACTCCCCATCCAACACTGCGCCACCGCCATGCCGACGCCCACGGCGAACACCACGGCGTTGAGCGGCACCGACGCGGACCGTAACGCGACCCAGGTCGCCGTGGTGACGGCGAGCAGCAGCACCATCTTCGGCGCGTGGGCGGCCTCCAGCAGGCCGATCAGCGTCAGATTCCAGCCGACGCCGAGCAGGGTCGGCACCCGGGCAGTCGTGATCTCCACCGCGGCGGGGACAAGCACGAGAGCCACCAGTGCGAGCCGCACCGGATCGGCACCCACCATGATCATCATGAGCGTCGCGGCGACGGCGGTCATGGCGTGGACGACCACATCCGCCGATCGGGCCATCCGGGCCGCGGGGGCCCCACCGCTGCCGGACGGGCGCGAGGGCGGTGCCGGTGTTCCCGTCGGCGATGTTGGCGGCGCGGGTGACGGCGGCGCGGGTGACGGCGCCCTCCGGGCTCGCGGTGGGAACCGACGCGGGACACCTCCGAGTGCAGCAGGCCA
>NZ_CDWWEW010000023.1:0-1635 GCF_977966315.1 Frankia sp. CeRuru1 | reverse complement strand
GCCGGCATCCGGGCCGGCCACACCGTCACGCATCGCCCTCCGACGGTACGACGCGGCACCGCGCTCCCGCCTTGTACCACGGTCCAGGTCCGCATCAGACCGGCGAACGGGGTGGGCATCGGCCGAGGTGCCCACCGGTCGTGCCCGGCGGCCCGATGGCATGGACGGCGGGAGCTGGCGTACTCGGATCGACCAGGCCGGACGATGCGCGGCTCGCGGACACGGTGGCTCGCCGGGCACGGCGGGGTGCCGGACCCGTAGGTGGGCCCGTTGCGCGTCCGGCCCCCGCTAAGGTGAGGTGACCTTGACTTCGACCCCGTCGGTCCGGATCCCCGGACCCCCGCATCCTCGCGACCCGGACACCGGGCGCCGCGGACACCGCGGACACCGCGGACACCGACAAGTCCCGGCTCCGCCCCAGGCCGGGGGTGGGCCGGCCGCCCGGCTGGTCGCCCGGCGCCGGGTGGTGGCTCTCGCCGTCCTGATCGTCCTGGTGTGCCTGACGGCGCTGCGGATAGCCGTCGGCGGTACCCTGGCCGGGAGCGGCGACACCCCGCCGAACGCCGAATCGAGACGCGCCGCGGCGGTGCTCGCCGAGCGTTTCGGTGTCGCGCCCACCGGCGTCGTCCTGGTCGTCGGGGCCGTCGACGGCAGGGTGGACGACACCGCCGTCACCGACGCGGCCGGGGCGTTGCGCGCGCGGCTGGCCGGCACGCCCGGGGTCGTCTCGGTCGTCTCCTACTGGGACACCGGTGCCACCTCGCTGCGGTCCACCGACGGGCGCTACGGCTTGATGCTCGCGAGCCTCGCCGGCGACGACGCCGACCGCGAGGACCTCGCCCACCAGCTCGCCGACACGTTGCGCGTCCCCGCAGCCCCCGCCGGCTCCGCCCGCGCCGACGGACCGGTGACGGTCGGGGTGACCGGTTCGGACGTGGTCGGCGCTGAGACGAGCAAGCGCAGCACGTCGGATCTCGCCCGCGCGGAACTGGTCGCCTTCCCCGTGCTCCTGCTGCTGCTGGTCGTCTACCTGCGGCGCATCCGGCTCGCGTTCGTTCCCGTCGTCGCCGGCGGGGTCGCGGTGTTCGCGGCGATCAACGTCGTCGGACTGCTCGCCGCCGTTACCTCGATGTCGACCTTCACCACCAACATCACGGTGGGTCTCGGTCTCGGGCTCTCGATCGACTACTCATTGCTGCTGATCGCCCGGTACCGCGAAGAACTGGCCGGCGAGCCGACCGTGCCGCCGACGGAACGGACAGCGCCGACGGGGCAGACGGGGCTAGCAGACCGCGGCAGGCGGGATGCGGCGCTTGCCCGCACGATCCGGGCGGCGGGCCGGACGGTCGTCTTCTCGGCCGCCACCGTCGCCATCGCCCTCATCGGGCTCGCTCTCTTCCCGCTGCCGTTCCTCCGGTCGATGGCGTACGCCGGCATGGCGGCCACCGCGCTCGCCGGATTGTCGGCCGTCCTCGTGGTGCCCGTCCTGCTCGCGGCCCTCGGCGATCGGGTGATCGCCCGCCCGTCGCGGCGCTGGCGGCGGGAGCGGCGCGGGGACGGGGAACGGCCGGACGGCGCCGCGGCGGCACCAGCGGCACCAGCCGAACCAGCCGAACCAGCCGAACCAGCCGAACC
>NZ_CDWWEW010000022.1:26498-28228 GCF_977966315.1 Frankia sp. CeRuru1 | reverse complement strand
GCGGCATATACTTGCCTCAGGTCACACGGTTAAAGGTGCGGGAAGGTGCGTCATGCCGGATCGGTCAAGACCGTCTCGGCGAGCCGGACGGGCCTCGGGGGTTCGCCTCAACGGTGGGGAGGGAGCCTCGCTCGAGCGGGCGCGCGAGCGGTTCTTCACCGCTGGGATTTCTGCTGAGACCAGCGAGCCCGGTGGGGTGCGGGATCCGATCCGCGAGTCGTGGATGCGGTCGCGGCGGTGGGCGGTGGCCGCGGACAGCCCCGAGCCCCTCCCCGCCGCGTCGGACCTCGACGCACCTGTCGTGCGCGCGGCCGAACCGGTCCTGTGCCAGCTCGCCGACCGCCTGGCCAGGCAGGCCGTCAGCGCGATCGTCACCGACGCGAACGGTCTGGTGCTCGTGCGGTGCACCGGCGACGCCGCGTTCGAACGCCGGCTGGACCGCGTATCGCTGGTGCCCGGATTTAGTTACGCCGAGCGGTTTGTCGGCACCAACGGCATCGGTACCGCTCTCGAGGAGCACAGGCCGGCGCACGTGTTCGGTCAGGAGCACTACGCGGAGCCCTTCGGCGAGTTCGCCTGTGCCGGTGTTCCCCTGCGTGATCCGGCGACGGGGCAGACGCTCGGCCTGTTCGATCTCACCTGTCCGCGCCGGGATGCCGGGCCGCTGCTGACGGCCACGGCGGGCATGGTCGCCAACCAGATCCAGGATGCCTTGCTCCTCGCCGCGCCGGGGCACGACCGGGAACTGATCTCGCTTCGCGAGGCTGATACGGCGGAGTTGCGCAGGCTGCTGATGGCGGAGCGCGAGCAGCGGGAACTGGCCGAGACGATGCACCGGGTCGTCGTCGAGACCACCAGGGCGGTGACTCCCCCGGAGATCCTCGGGCGGGTCATGACGGCGGCCGCCACGCAGCTTCCGTGCGAGGCGGCGTGGGCGCTCGCCCGGGAGCCGTGCGGAACGTTGCGGGTCGTGGCGGTCTACGGCCAGGTGGATCTCCGGGCGGTCGGGGCGATGGTCGTCCCGCTCCCGGCCTCCCCGCTGCTGCTGGCGTTCCATGGTGGTGGGATGATCGGGCCGCACCGGACGCTGCCGGAGGTGCTCCCCGGCCAGCGGTACCCGGTGGGCAGTTGGCTGGCCGTGCCGGCCCTGTGCCGGCCGGCCCCCACCGTCGTCGTTCTGATCGCTTCGCGGGCCGCTGGTGGTTACAACCCCAGGCAGGCTCGTCTGGCCTATGCCGTGCTGGGCCAGGCGGCGACGGCCTGTGAGAACGCCTACCTGTTCGAGGAGACGCAGCGGCTCGCGGACAGTGATCCGCTGACGGGGCTGGCGAATCGGCGTCACTTCTTCGATGAGGCCGATGCTTTGGCTCGCAGGCATCTGCACACCGCGCGGCCGCTGGCCGCCTTTATGATCGATATTGATCATTTCAAGCAGGTCAATGACGGTCACGGCCATGCTGTGGGCGACACGGTTCTTGCCGAGGTCGCTCGGCGCGTGCAGGGCACGTTGCGCCCACAGGACATCGTCGGCCGTATCGGCGGCGAGGAGTTCGCGGCCGTGCTGGGCTGCCCGGCTGCGACGGCGAGTGTTCTCGCCGAGCGGCTTCGGCAGGCTGTCGGGGCCAGCCCGGTGGCTACCGCCGACGGTCCGCTCCCGGTCACCGTCAGCGTGGGGGTGGCGATGCTGAGCCCGGACGATGCCGGGCTTGGCGACCTGCTCATCCGCGCCG
>NZ_CDWWEW010000022.1:0-26207 GCF_977966315.1 Frankia sp. CeRuru1 | reverse complement strand
ACACGGCCCTCTACCAGGCAAAGCACTCCGGCCGGGACCGGGTCGCGACCGCGCAGCCATGATGGGCCTCCCGCGTTAGGGACCGCCACTCCGGCCTGTCGTAGGGCTGCTGCTCCCCGCACGCTGCGCCCGTGGGCTCTACGCAAGATTGCGTCTACACGCTGGGAGCGGGGATCTCGATGCCGTACTGCCGGATTCTGCGGTAGATCGTCGCTCGCGACATGCCGAGCGCCCGCGCCGCGAGGGTCCTGTTCCCGTCCGCACTGAGCAGGCTCTGCACTATTGCGTCTCGCTCGATCGCCTCCATGGCTCCGAGAACCCGGCGGGTGACCGTGTGACATTCCGGCGGCAGGTCACCGACCATGATCGTGCCTGCGGGGCGAACCTGGATGACTTTGCGCAGCACCTGGCGCACCTGCTCGATGTTGCCTGGCCAACTGGCACGCAACAGTGCTTGCATAGCCTGCGGGGAGCAGGCGAGTTGGCCGCCACGGGTAAGTTTCACCAGCAGGAACGGCACGATTTGGTGCAGATCGTCGATATGGTGCCGCAACGGGGGCACTTCGATGCAACGCGGGAAGTAGCGCATCAGGGGGCCGAGGGGTTTGTCATCGGCGCTGAGCGTCAGGACTACCCACGGCAGATCCCGGCGGCCTCCCGCCTCCGCTGCTTGGCAGGCGGACGCCAGCACATGCAGCCGGTAGGGGTCGATGCGATCGGCGTGGCGTACCACCAGCGTGCCCCGGCTACGGCTCAGTTCGTGGCGGAGAAGGGTCCCCCACTCCCGAACAGTAGTGTTGTGGCCGTCGATAATGGAGAACCACGCGGACGGATCACGCCGCTGGCACACGGCCCGGGCCAAGGCTGTTTTGCCCACGCCGGGCTCTCCTCGTAATATCACCCACTCACCTGCTTGCGCAGCCGCGTCCACTTCCCGGCACGCACGGGTCCATAGAGTTCCGGAGCCGACGATGCCGGGCAGTGGAAGCCGCGTCAGGGCGGTGTCCGCATGCCGGGGGCGCGGCGCTTCGACAAAACGGACATGGGCCACCGCCCCGTCGGTGGCCCTCTCCGTCGCCACTGTCCGGCAGTGCACGCGGGCCCAGGTTCCGCTGGGCAGCTCCACCATCAGGGTGGTGGTACGGCGTCTGGCGACGACATCGGTGAGCCGCCCGATCAGCACCGACTGGTCGCGGGGGTCGAGCAGTTGGCGCGCGTGCTCGTTCATCATGACGACGTCGTCGTTGAGGCCGAGTACCACGCCGGAAATCCGCTGGCATGTCCTGAGATATTCCCGTAACAGGGCAAGGTCACGGTGTTCTTCGTCGGCGAGCAGGGATTCCTGAATCTGTGCCGCCGCAGCCCGGGCCATGGCCATGAGCAGCGGCCCAGCGTCCGGGCGCCAACAGGTCAGGTCTAAGACGCCGATGATCTTCCTCGTGACTGGATGGTACACCGGCACTCCGGCGCAGGCCAGATCCTCGAGGTTCGAGGCGTAGTGCTCGTGTCCGAAGACATGGGCGGGGGACCTTCCCTCGAGCGCGGTACCGATTCCGTTGGTTCCCACCAGTCTTTCCGCATAGCTGAAACCCGGTGCGAGCTGGACCGCGTCGAGGTGCTTCTCCAGGGCGCGGTCACCGGTGCGCCGGGCCAGGACGACCCCCTCGGCATCGGTCAGGATGATGCTGATAGGCTGATCGACAAGTTGATCGCCGATTTGGCGGACGATGGGCGCTGCGGCGCGGCTGACCGGGTTGTCGATGTCGAGGTCGCCCACGAACGTGAGTCGGGGGCCTTCCGCCGCTACCTCCCAGTGCCGGGAGCGTAACCAGGACGCCCGGATGCTATCGCGTACCCTGTCCGGCTCGATGGAGCCGGTGGTCAGGAACAGCTCCCGTGCCTGCGCAACCTCGGCGCCATAATGATCATGAGCATCTAAGTTGCTCGAACAACCAACCATCTGATGGATCTCCTCCCGCGAACGGCGAACCTCGACGACTCCGGTACAACCGCAGCGTCCGACGTGGTCACGAGCGGTTCCCGAGCGAGGTTAGATCGCCGCCTACCGTCTGGCTAGACCTTGTGCTCCGTCCACTGCCGGGTGCCCGCCGCGCCCGACCAACCCCGGACCGGCCCCCGACCGGCGGCGGTCGCCGGTCGCCTCCGCATTGATCTTGTTGGTCGAGCTCTGGCACCTGTCTCAGATTGAGATACCACACACCTCCCACAGGGAGTGTGATGTGGGACATACGAAGGGACGTGGCGCAGGCACCGGTTCCGGCCGGAAGGAGGGTCGACGCGGATCGGCGTCGACCTCGGTGCAGGCGGGCATCGCCGGTGTCTGCCCGACCCCGTATCGTCCAGGAGGCAGGGCGTGAGCCGTCAAAGCTTGACAAAGGCACATAAGAAGATCACGGAGCTGTCATGGGATCCGACGTTCGCGACGCCCGCGAAGCGGTTTGCCACCGACTATACCTTCGATAAGTCTCCGAAGAAGGACCCGCTCAAGCAGATCTTGCGCTCCTACTTCCCGATGGAGGAGGAGAAGGACAACCGCGTGTACGGCGCGATGGACGGCGCGATCCGCGGCAACATGTTCCGCCAGGTCCAGCAGCGCTGGATGGAGTGGCAGAAGCTCTTCCTGTCGATCATCCCGTTCCCGGAGATCTCCGCGGCCCGGGCGATGCCGATGGCGATCGATGCCGTCCCCAACCCTGAGATCCACAACGGGCTCGCGGTACAGATGATCGACGAGGTGCGTCACTCGACGATCCAGATGAACCTCAAGCGCCTGTACATGAACCACTACATCGACCCGGCCGGCTTCGACATCACTGAGAAGGCGTTCGCCAACAACTACGCCGGAACGATCGGCCGCCAGTTCGGTGAGGGCTTCATCACTGGTGACGCGATCACCGCGGCGAACATCTACCTGACCGTCGTCGCCGAGACGGCGTTCACCAACACCCTGTTCGTCGCGATGCCGTCCGAGGCGGCCGCCAACGGCGACTACCTGCTACCGACGGTGTTCCACTCGGTCCAGTCCGACGAGTCCCGCCACATCAGCAACGGGTACTCCATCCTGCTCATGGCGCTCGCCGACGAGGCCAACCGGCCGCTGCTCGAGCGCGACCTGCGCTACGCGTGGTGGAACAACCACGCCGTGGTGGATGCCGCGATCGGCACCTTCATCGAGTACGGCACGAAGGACCGCCGCAAGGACCGCGAGAGCTACGCGGAGATGTGGCAGCGCTGGATCTACGACGACTACTACCGCAGCTACCTCATCCCCCTCGAGAAGTACGGCCTGGTGATCCCCCACGACCTGGTCGAGGAAGCCTGGAACCGTATCTACAACAAGGGGTACGTGCACGAGGTCGCGCAGTTCTTCGCCACCGGGTGGCCGGTGAACTACTGGCGGATCGACCCGATGACCGACGACGACTTCGAGTGGTTCGAGTCGAAGTACCCGGGCTGGTACAACAAGTACGGCAAGTGGTGGGAGAACTACAACCGGATGCGTTACCCCGGCCGGAACAAGCCCATCGCGTTCGAGAACGTCGACTACCAGTACCCCCAGCGGTGCTGGACGTGCATGGTGCCCTGCGTGATCCGCGAGGACACGGTGCATGACAAGGTGGACGACCAGTGGCGCACCTACTGCTCCGAAGCCTGCCACTGGACGGACAAGGTGGCGTTCCGGCCGGAATACCAGGGCCGCCCGACGCCGAACATGGGCCGGCTGACCGGCAAGCGGGAGTGGGAGACTCTCTACCACAACTGGGATCTCGCCGATGTCATCTCCGACCTCGGGTACGTCCGTGATGACGGCAAGACCCTGATCCCGCAGCCTCACCTCGAGCTCGACGACCCCTCGAAGCTCTGGACGCTCGACGATGTCCGCGGCATCACGTTCAGCAGTCCGAACGTCGCACTCAACGAGATGAGCGACGCCGAGCGTGAGGCAACGATGGCGGCCTACCGGGCCGGCGGTCCGGGCGGTCGGCCGGCACCCGTTTCCTAGTAGCGCCCTGCAAGCTGCGGGCGTGTTGAAGAACCGCCGTCCGAGGGGGCCGACGGACGTTTCTTGAATGCGTTCGACCGAACACGGTCCCACCGGCGCCGCGACACGAGCGCCGGTGGGACCGCACCACCGAGGCGCGGCCCGGGCGGCTCGCCCGGATACGACGGGTTTTCAAAGCAGGAGAGAGACGGGCATGAGCGACACCCACCGGGTCCGGTTCGAGCCGGTCGACGTGGAGATCGAGGTTACCGAGGACGAGACCGTGCTCGACGCGGCGTTCCGCCAGGGCGTCAACCTGATGCACGGATGCAAGGAGGGACAGTGCTCGGCGTGCAAGTCCTTCCTGCTTGACGGTGATGTACAGATGGGCCGCTATTCGACCTTCGCGTTGGCCGACTACGAAAGCGATGAGGGCTACATCCTGCTGTGCCGGGCGCACGCCTTCAGCGATCTGTCGGTCGAACTGGTCAACTACGACGAGGACATGATCCGATCCGGCCTTCCGGTGCGGACCATAGAAAGCACCGTCGTCGAGACGGAAGATCTCACCCACGACATCACCCGGTTGCGTCTGGACATCGCCGGTTCACCGGACTTCATGTTCCATCCGGGTCAGTACGTCGACATCACCATTCCTGGTTCGAGTGAACACCGTTCGTTCTCCATGGCGAACATCTCGGGAACGGAAGGTTATCTTGAGTTCATCATCAAGAAATATCCGGGCGGGCGTTTCTCCGGACTTCTGGAGGACGGTCTGCGCCCCGATGACCCGCTGACCGTCACCGGGCCGTACGGTGCTTTCACGCTCCGGGTGAGCTCGGACCGCCGGATCGTCTTCATTGGTGGTGGCGCGGGGATGGCCCCGATCCTCTCCCTGCTACGCCAGCTGGCGACGAAGAACAGCGAGCGGGAGGTCGTCTTCTACTACGGGGCGCGCTCCCCCCGCGATCTGTTCTATGTCGACGAGATCCTCCAGACCGGTGCGTCGATTCCCGGCTTCACGTTCGTCCCCTGCCTGTCCGACAGCATGCCGGAGAACTCGGACGATATCGGCCATCCCGTGGAAAACGGGTTGGTAACCGATATAGTGGACCGGCACGAGACCGACATCGCCTCCTGCGATGTTTACTTGTGCGGTCCGCCTCCCATGATTGACGCGGCATTGCCGCGGCTTGAGTCGAGCGGGGTCCCGAAAGAACAGATCTTCTACGACAAGTTCACCATCACGGCCGCCGCCGAAAGCTGACCGGTCACCGGTCGGCCATCGGTTGACGACCTGCCACGAGGAGCGCAGGCATGACGACGCAAGTCACGGGTAAGACCAGGAGCTTCCCCAAGCCGGAGTTCACCGACGCGGAGGCGGGCGCGTTAACGTTCCCCAGCTCCACCAGCCGCGCGTACAACTACTTCAAGCCGCAGAAAATGCGGGCGACCATGTACGAGGACGTCACCTTCGACGTCCAGCCGGACCCTGACCGCTACCTGGCCCAGGGCTGGGTCTACGGTTTCGCCGATGGGCCCGGCGGGTATCCGCAGGCCTGGACGGCGCTGCGCTCCTCGGACTGGCACGCCTTCCGCGACCCCAATGAGGAGTGGGAGCAGACCATCTACCGGAACAACTCCAATGTTGTCCGGCAGATCCAGCAGAACCTCGAAAACGCGCGGGCGGCCCATGCCTACGACGGCTGGTCGCGGGGGTGGACCAAGTTTGTCGAGCAGCACCTGGGCGCCTGGATGCACGCTGAGAACGGTCTGGGCCTGCACGTGTTCGTCGCCGCTCAGCGGTCGGGCCCCACGAACATGATCAACACTGCCATCGCAGTGAACAGCGCGCACAAGCTCCGCTTCGCTCAGGACCTCGCCCTGTACAACCTGGAGCTGGCCGAGTCCCTGGCGGGGTTCGACGGATCGGCCCACCGCAAGGTCTGGCACGACGACCCGGTGTGGCAGCCGGTGCGGGAGAACGTCGAGCGGATCACCGCGGTCGCTGACTGGGCGGAGGCGCTCGTCGCCGCGAACATCGTGTTCGAGTCGCTGGTCGGCGTGTTGTTCCGCAGCCACCTCGTCATGCAGATCGCCGCCCGTAACGGCGACTACGTCACGCCGACCCTGGTCGGGACCGGCGAGAACGACTACGAGCGCGACCTGCGTTACACCCGCGCGCTGCTCAAGCTTCTCGTCACCGACGAGAAGTTCGGCGCAGGTAACGTCGAGACCATTTCCGGCTGGTTGTCCCGGTGGGTTCCGCTGAGCTTGAAGGCGGCCCATGAACTGCAGCCGATCTGGTCGCAGCCGCAGGAGAAAGTCATTACCTTCTCGGAATCCCTCGACGCCACGGTCAACGGGTTCCGGGCTGTCCTTTCCGACCTTGGTCTGCCCGAGCCGAAGGAGCTGACGCAGTGACCATCGCGAACGAAAACCCAGAGCTCGGTAAAGCCAATCGGACCTCGTCAAACATGTGTGGCGTCACCCTGATGAACAACCAGAACGGGTATGTCGTCGCCGACGTCATGCGGAGCAAGCCCGGTATCCGCGTCGAGGAGTATCCGTCCATGATCCGGGTTGACGGCGAACGTAAGATCGAATTCGACTTCGACGAGATCTCGGATGCGCTCGGTTTCGATTTCGGTGTGTCCGACTTCGAAGAGATCATGTCCACGCACTACGGCCGGATGGTGCACCTCGACGACAAGACCGTACTTTTCGCCAACCCTGAGGACGCGGCGGAGTACATCGATTTCGACCTGAAAGTCGTCACTAACTGACCTGACCCGGTACGAACGGAACGGTCCACGTCGGGCTCATCCGGCCCGGCGTGGACCGGCCGTGGTGATATTGCGGAGGATATCCACATGTACGTCAAGGACAATGAGCGATACTTCATCGTGGATTCCCACCTGCACTTCTGGGATGGGAGCCCGGAGAACCAGGCGAACCGCTACGGCAAAGGTTTCATCGACTGCTTCTACGACTACCATGTGAATCTGAGCCCGCAGGAGTATCTCTGGTCACGGGAAAAGTTCCAGAAGTACTCTGCGGAAGTCATGGTGAAGGACCTGTTCGAGGACGGTTACGTCGACAAGGGGATCTTCCAGCCCACCTATCTGACGGACTTCTACCGCAACGGTTTCAACACCACCGAGCAGGACGGCGCGCTCGCCGAGAAGTACCCCGGCAAGTTCATCGTGAACGGCTCCTTCGACCCGCGTGACGGCGAACTGGGCCTGTCGAAGCTGGCGGACCTGGCGGCACGCTGGAACCTCAAGGGCGTGAAGCTCTACACGGCCGAGTGGAAGGGCGAGTCCAAGGGCTACAAGCTGACCGACCCGTGGGTTTACCGGTATCTGGAGAAGTGCCAGGAACTCGGCATCCGCAACGTCCACATCCACAAGGGCCCGACGATCTACCCGCTGAACCGGGACGCGTTCGATGTCGCCGACGTCGATGATGTGGCCACGGCATTCCCCGAGCTGCGGTTCATCATCGAACACGTCGGACTGCCCCGGTTGGAGGACTTCTGCTGGATCGCGACGCAGGAGCCGAACGTCTACGGTGGGCTCGCGGTGGCCATGCCGTTCATCCACAGCCGGCCGCGCTACTTCGCGCAGATCATCGGTGAGCTCCTCTACTGGCTCGACGAGAACCGGCTGACCTTCTCGAGTGACTACGCGATCTGGCACCCCAAGTGGCTGGTCGAGAAGTTCGTCGACTTCCAGATCCCGGAGGACATGCAGGCCGAGTACGGCGTGCTCACCCCCGACATCAAGCGCAAAATTCTCGGTCTCAACGCGGCCGCGCTCTACGACATCGAGGTACCGGCCGAGGTTAGCGGGGCGGGCAGCGGCGCTCCGGCGTCGACGCCTCTCGTGGGCGCAGGGCAGTCCGTATGACCACACCCACAGTAACCAGTAGGACCGGCCTGGCCGCGGACGTCTGGGAAGCTTTGGGGCGGGTGTACGACCCGGAGCTCGACCAGCCCGTCACCGAGCTGGGATTCGTCCATGCTCTGGTGGCCCAGGACGGGCGGGTGCAGGTTCGGCTCAGGCTCCCGACCTACTTCTGCGCGCCGAACTTCGCCTACCTGATGGTGTCCGACGCGCACGACGTGGTGAAGGAGCTGCCAGGAGTCACCGAGGTGGACGTGGCCCTGGAGGATCACTTCGCCGCCGAAGAGATCAACGCCGGAGTCGCCGCCGGAGACGGTTTCCCGGCGAGTTTCCCCGGGGAGGCCACCGGAGGCCTCGACGACCTGCGGATGACCTTCCTGCGTAAGGCGCACACCGCCAGCCTGGAAGGCGCGGCCAAGCGCCTGGTAGCCGAGGGTTGGTCACCCGAGTCGCTGTACCGGGCCCGGCTGGCGGACATGCCGGAGTCACCGGAACGACACAGCCTGCTGCGCCGACGGGACGCCCTCGGACTGTCCCTGGCTCCCGAGGCGCCGCTGTTCGTCGACGACGACGGCCGTCCGATCGATCGCGAGGCGCTGCCTCTCCGGCTGCGATTTGCCCGGACCGTCCGGGTGACGATCGACGCAAACACCACGGTCTGCCGCGGTCTGCTGGAGACGCGGTACGGCCCTGTGACCGCACACCCATGACGTGACAGTGACGTGACAGCAACGAACGCGGAGGTGGGCCGATGAGGGCCGTTCAGGTCATCAAGTACGACAACGCGCCGCGGCTGGTAGACGTCCCCGACCCCAAGATCCTCCATCCGCTGGACGTGGTGGTCAGAATCGGCGGCGCCGGTGTCTGTCGGACGGACCTGCATATCATCGAAGGGCAGTGGGAGCAGAAGTCGGGCGTGACCCTGCCGTACGTGCTCGGGCACGAGAATGCCGGCTGGGTGCACGAGGTCGGTTCGGCGGTGAGTGACATAGCCGTGGGCGATCCGGTCATCCTGCACCCGCTGGTCACCTGCGGGCTGTGCCAGGCCTGCCGGGACGGCGACGACGTGCACTGCGCCCGGGCGTCCTTCCCCGGGATCGACAGCGACGGCGGCTACGCCGAACTCCTGCGGACCAACGCCCGGTCGGTGGTCAAACTCGACCCGTCGTTGCAGCCGGCGGATGTGGCGGCACTGGCCGACGCCGGACTGACCGCCTACCACGCGGCACGCAAGGCAGCCGCGGCACTGAGCCCCGGTGACCGGGTCGTGGTGATCGGAGCCGGCGGTCTGGGCCACATCGGTGTGCAGGTGCTGCGTGCCCTCACCCCAGCCGAGATCATCGTCGTCGACCGCTCCGCCGAGGCGTTGCGGCTCGCCGGCGAACTGGGCGCCGACCACACGGTGCGGGCCGACGGCAGCGAGGTGTCCGCGGTACTCGATCTCACCGGGGGCAACGGCGCCGAGGCGGTCATCGACTTTGTCGGTGAAGGCGGTGCGATCGAAGCGGGTGTCGCCATGCTGCGTCGCGCCGGTTCGTACTATGTTGTCGGCTATGGCGGGGTGCTGAACGTCCCCACCATCGACATCATCTCCACTGAGATCAACTTCATCGGTAACCTGGTCGGATCGTACAGCGACCTCGTCGAGCTGATGGTTCTCGCAACCCGTGGCAAGGTCACCCTGCACACGAGTGCCTACCCCCTGGCAGAGTTCCACCAGGCGCTCGACGACCTTCACCACGGCAAGGTGCGCGGTCGGGCGATCCTGATCCCCTGATCTACTGATCACCCTGATCTACTGATCACCCGGACCCGGTCTGTGAATGGCTCGGGAACCCAGGGCTCCGGCGGCGCGACTGTGCGATCGGATCGGGCTCCAGGTGGGGCTGGCTTGGCCATCATGCCCCGCCAGCTGCTCGCCGCCACGATCGTGCCGCCCTCGGCCCGCCCTGACGGATGCAGAGCGGAAGGACTGAGGAAGAGATGGCCAAGGATCTGCGGTTCAACGTCGAGGCGCGTCGCCTGCTGGAGGCCGGGGTCAATGCCCTGGCGGACGCCGTCAAGGTGACTCTGGGTCCAAAGGGCCGCAACGCCGTCATCGAAAAACTGACCGGGCCGCCCACCATCACCAATGACGGTGTGACCATAGCCAGGGAGATCCAGCTGCGTAACCCCTTCGCCAACATGGGGGCGCAACTGGTCAAGGAGGTCGCGACCAAGACCAACGGCACTGCCGGCGACGGAACCACCACCGCCACCGTGCTCGCGCAGGCCCTCGTCCGGGAGGGTCTGCATGCCGTGGACGGGGGCGCCAACCCGATGTTTCTCAAGAACGGCATCGAGGCTGCCGTGGCCGCCCTGCTGGAGGAGTTTGAAAAGTACCGGGGAGAGGTCGATGGCGAGGCTGATCTTGCCCGGGTGGCGACCCTCGCCGCCAACAACGATGCCCGGATCGGCGACGTCGTGGCCGCGGCCCTTGGCCGGGTGGGCTGTGACGGGGTGGTCACGGTCGAGGAATCCCCGATATTCGGACTCGAGGTCAGCTTCGTGGACGGTATCGAGTTGGACAACGGGTACCTCTCGCCGTACATGGTCACCGACACCGAGCGGATGGAGGCCGCCTACACCGACCCTTACATCCTGTTGACCAACGAGAAGATCTCTCAGGTTCAGACCCTGATGCCGGTCCTCGAGCTGGTCACCCGGGCCGGCGGCCAGTTGATTGTCTTCGCGGAGAACGTCGAGGGACCGGCACTGGGCATGCTGGTCGCCAACAATGTGCACGGGACCTTCCGGTCCGCGGTGGTCCGGGCACCCGGTTTCGGTCACCGCCGGTTGGCAGAGCTCAACGATCTCGCGGTTTTTCTGGGCGGTCAGGTGATTACCGCGGATGCCGGGCTTTCCCTGGACCGGGTCACCCTCGGCCAGCTCGGGCGTTGCAAGAAGGCCACCATTACCGAGCATGTGACTACGATCGTCGACGGCGCCGGTTCCGCCACCGAGATCCATGCCCGGATCGACCAGCTCAAGCGGGAGTTCGAACGGGCGGAGAACGCCCACGACCAGGACACGTTGCAGACCCGGATCGCCCGGCTGTCCGGCGGCGTCGCGGTGATCAGGGTCGGCGCCGTGACCGGCGTGGAGCTGAAGGAGAAGCTGCACCGGGTCGAGGACTCCCTCGCGGCGGCACGGGCTGCTCTCGCCGAAGGTGTCGTGGCGGGCGGTGGTACCGCCCTGCTGCAAGCGGCCTCGGCCCTTGACAAGCTCACGCTGGCCGGCGACGCCGCTGAAGGCAGGGAGATCGTCCGGCGGGCCATCGCCGAACCACTGCGCTGGATCGCGATCAACGCTGGCTATGACGGCGACGAAGTGGTCAAGCGGGTCGCCGAGCTGCCGCGCGGTCACGGTTTCAACGCCGCGACCGGAGAATACGGGGACATGGCCGGCTTCGGTGTCATCGACCCGGTGAAAGTCACCCGTTGCGCGCTGCAGAGCGCGGCGTCGATCGCCGCGCTGTTGCTGACAACGGAAACCCTGGTTGTCGAGGAGGTCATCGGCAACCCGGGCGCCGTGATTGCTCCCGGATTCGGGGATCTCGCGGAGGGCCTGGTCCGGCCTTCCAACATCGCCTGATCGTCAGGCGGCCGATGGCGTGCCGGCAGCTGCCGGCACGCCATCGGCAGGAATGGTCTCGCGCCCGGTCAGCATCACCGTTTCCGGAGCGGATGACGCCGGTCCGGCGGGCCGCCTACCGCCGGACCGGCTTCGCGACTCTCCGCTTCGTGCGGACCGCCGGCGCGGGGCGTGCCCTGGTTCAGACTGGGCCAAGGGCGATCCGCCCCACCTGGGACGCGTCAGGCGGTGATGCCGTAGGCCTTCAGCTTGCGGTAAAGGCCGGACCGCGACATCCCGAGCCTGGCGGCCGCCAGCATTCGGTTGCCCTCGGTCTCCTGGAGGGCGGCGACGATCGTGTCTCGCTCAGCTGCCTCCAGCGGGGTGAGCACGTGCCGCGAGGTGGTCTGGCAGTACGCCGGCAGGTCCTGGTCCTGGATCTCCCCGACCGGTCGCCGCCGCAGCGCGTGTTCGAGGGCCTCGCGCAGCTGGGAGACGTTGCGTGGCCAGGAGTAGCGCGCGATGATCCGTTCGGCGGCTGGACTGAGCCGCACCTTGCGGTTGGGGGCTATGCCGCGCAGGACCGACGAGGTGATGGTGGAGAGGTCATCGGTACGGCATCGCAGCGGCGGCACGGTGATCGCTACCTCGAAGTGGCCGAGGAGTGCGTGGAACGGCAGGTCGGAGTCCAGCGAGGAGTCCGACAGGGTCGCAACGAATGAGGTGGTGCCGTCGAGCCGGCCGATCGCAGTGAAGAACGCGTCGAGCTGTTCGACTCCTTCGGTGCTGGCCTGGTCGACATTGCGGACGATGTAGAGGGTCGGCTCTGGCTTGCCCGCGAGCAGGGAGTCGATGTCGGTCTCAGAGTTCTCGATGGTCAGCTGGGAGGCGTCCATCGACACGCTTCGGCTGCCCGGGTGCGAGGCGTGGAAGATCTCGGCGACCAGGGTGAACTTTCCGGTGCCGGTCTCACCGAGCACGATCGCCGGCTTCTCCGCCATGAGGGCTTCGCGCAGCTTGTCGCACGCGCGTACCCACGCCGGTGACCGGCCACCGGTAATGGTCTCGTGCGGCCGGTACAGGTCGCCGGCGATGCGGGAGGTCTGCGGGGTCGCGACCGCGATCTGTGGCAGCACCTGCTCGGTGAAGTCGCCCGGCGATCCGGCCTTCTCCGTGGCAACGAGGTCGGCGATCACCACCATGCCGGCCACCTCGGAGCCGGTCAGGATCCGGGTCCCCCGGATGTGGACCATGCGTCCCCCCGGCAGGACCAGGGTGTCGCTCACCCGGTCGCGGCGGCTCATGAGGAAGGTCGCGTGCTCGCGCAGGGTCAGCTGCTCGCTGGCGTCGAACAGGCGCTGGGCCGGGGCGTTGGCGATGAAGACCGAGTCACCGAAGGCGAAGACGGCCTGCCGGGACGCCCGGGCTTCGGCGCGCAGGTAGGTCTCGAAAACGGCCTGCTGGGACTGGCTGCGATCCAGCAACAGGTTGCGGCTGATGTCCTTGGCGGCACTCTTCACCAAGGTGTGCATCAGCGGGCTCCAGGTCTGGGTGAGCGTGGAAATGTCCAGCACTCCCTCTACCCGGCCGGTGAGAGGATCGATGACCGGGGCGCCGGTGCAGGCGAAGCATTGCAGGGGCTCGGTGAAGTGCTCCGGCCCGACGATGCTGACCGGCTGACCGGCCTCGATCACGGTGCCCACACCGTTGGTGCCCATCATCGACTCGGAGTAGTTGAACCCTGGCGCGAATTCGACCCTGTCGAGCAACCGCCCGACCGTCGATGACAAGTCGATGCGCTGAACCAGCCTGGCCTTGTGGTCGGTCAGGGCGATGACCAGCGGGAGGTCCGCGGTGTCGTTGCCGAGCTGAGTGAGCACCGGGCGTGCGCAGCGCACCAGCCGGGACCCGGTGTCGATGTCGTCGATGTAGTCGCTGTGCGGCCGTGCGCTGTCGACGCCGGCCGCCTGGCTGCGTTCCCATGATGCCGCGAGCACGTCGGGGACACCGACGGCACCCGCGCGGCCGCACTCCAGGAAGTCTGCCCGGGCTGCGGCTACCCGTAAGAGGCGGTTCGCGGTGTCCGGCATGAGCACCTCCTCGGGGGTCCTGGATGGCCCCGCGGAAGAACATCGTGGCTGAGAGCCACGCCACATCCAAGAGCAGTGAGTGTCCAATTTTGGGACACCGACACCCGGTGGGACGCCAGCAGGGTTGTCCCAACAACGGGGCCTGCGCATGGAACCCAGGGAGTCACGAACCGAGGAGCGTCATGGACACCCTGATCAACATCGACAACGGTGGCACGCTTACCGACATCTGCGTCTGGGATGGCGACCAGTTCACCTACACCAAGACCCTCACTACTCCGCACGACCTGTCGGAGTGCCTCTTCGACGGGATCGAGAAGGCCTCGGCCGCCCTCTACGGCGAGGCCAACACGGAGAAGCTGCTGCACGCTACGCAACACATCCGCTACTCGACCACGCAGGGCACCAACGCCCTGGTCGAGCGGCGGGGCCCGATGATCGGCATCCTCAGCACGATGCCGGGCCTGTTCGAGCAGATGCGCAGCCGTGAAGCCGAGAAGGACCTCTTCGACGGCCTGATCGCCGACCGGGTGCTCACCATCGACATGGGCGCGACCGATGAGGAGATCGACTTCGAAGTCGTCCAGCGGATCAACCAGCTCACCACCCTGGGTGCCGCCCGGGTGGTGGTGGCTGGTGAGTCGCCGGAACAGGAGCGTCGCCTACGCAGCGTGTTGCTGCGCAAGTTCCCGCGGCACCTGCTCGGCTCGATCCCGCTCCTGTACTCGTGGTCCCTCGCCGGCGACCGGGACCACCCGCGCCGGGTGTGGTCGTGCGTGCTCAACTCGTTCCTGCACCCGACCATGGAGCGGTTCCTGTACGCGGCGGAGCGGCGGCTGAAGTCGTACAGGGTGCTCAACCCGCTGCTGGTCTACCGCAACGACGGAGCCTCCTCGCGGGTGGCCAAGGCGGTGGCGCTGAAGACGTACTCCTCCGGGCCGCGCGGCGGCTTGGAGGGTACGGCGGCGCTGGCTCGCACGTACGGCCTCGAGCACACGCTGATGATGGACATCGGCGGCACCACCACCGACGTGGGGGTCGTCCGCGGCGGTGCGACGGCGGCCGATGAGCGCGGCACCATCGAGGGCGTCTCGATCTCCTACCCGATGAGCAACGTGCACTCGACCGGTGTCGGCGGGTCCTCGGTGATCTCGGTGGTGGACGGGCAGATCACAGTCGGGCCACGCAGTGTGGGGGCGGCCCCCGGCCCGGCCTGCTTCGGCTTCGGTGGCAAGGAAGCCACGATCACCGACGTCAACCTGCTGCTCGGCATCCTCGACGCCAGCACCTACCTCGACGGCACCTTCCGGCTCGACGCCGACCGTTCGGCCGCGGTCATCACCGAGACCATCGCCGAGCCGCTGGGCATCAGCCTGGAGGAGTCGCTGATCCGGATGGAGCAGGCCTACTTCGAGGCGCTGGCACACTCCTTCGCGCACCTGATCCAGGAGAACTCGACCCTCGTCGCCTTCGGTGGCGCCGGCCCGATGAGTGCCGTCGGTGCCGCTCGTCCGGCAGGGGTGAAGAAGGTGCTGATCCCGCGGATGGCAGCGGTCTTCTCCGCGTTCGGCATTGCCTTCTCCGACATCGGCAAGACCTACGAGGTCGGCGTGCCGGAGCCGACCACGGCAAGCACCGCGGCGACGTACGACGAGATGCTCGCCCGGGCCAGGCGCGACATTTTCCAGGAGGGCTACGACCTCGACGACTGCCGCACCGAGGTATTGCTCACCATCGAGGAGACCGACGGGTCGCCGGTGGAGACCAGGCCGTACCAGTCCGGCGACGCCGTGGACTTCCCCGGGAAGCAGGTCTCCCTGCAACTGTCGGTGACGGCCGCGCTGCCGCACCCCGAGGTTGCTCCCGACACCGACGTGCCCGCGATCCGGGTGACGAGCAATGAGACCCGCCTGGTCCGTTCCGCGCCCGACCAGGTCGACAAGGTGCCGGTGTTCGTGCTCGCCGAGATGCCGCCCGGTGGGAGTGGCGAGGGCCCGGTGATCGTCGAGGGTCCGTTCTTCACCGCCCGCGTGCTGCCCGGCTGGCAGTTCCGGGTCACCGCCTCGGGGGACCTGCTGCTGACCGACACCCAGTGACCTCCTTGACCGCCCCGAGCATCCCCTGACCGCCACGAGAGGAAAGTCATCATGCGGGTCCCCATGACCGAATACCTGGTCATCGATCTCGATACCGAGCGCTGGGTCTGCCGGGTGTGCGGCCGCGACATCTGGTCTGCCCACGGGAACTACAAGCTCGGCTGTCTGGTCTACGACCGCGACCCACGGGAGATCCACCAGCCGATCATCGACCCCGAACGCTACGAGTTCACCTTTTCCCCGGACCCGGCGTACTGCCGGATCCTGGAGTTCTACTGCCCCGGCTGCGCCACCCAGATCGAGACCGAATACGTGCCGCCGGGACATCCGCCGACGGCCGATCTCGTCATCGACGTCGCCGCGCTGCGCGCCCAGTGGGAGGAACGCGGCGTCGACCCCGAGCAGGTCCACAACTACGGGCCCGGCGAGGACGCGCAGAAATACACCGCCATGCACAAGGCGACCGGCCACATCCGCTGATCTCGCAGGGAGAACCGAGACAATGAAACGTATCTCCGTCGACATCGGCGGCACCTTCACCGACTGCTTCTTCGTTTGGGACGAGACCTACGTCGAGGCGAAGGCGCTGACCACGCACCACAACCTGGCGCTGGGCTTCAACGAGGCGCTCGACCTGGCGTGCAGCCGGGCCGGACTGGACCGCGGCACCGTGCTCACCGAGGTCGACTCGGTCCGCTACG
The DNA here is from genome assembly GCF_977966315.1 of Frankia sp. CeRuru1. NCBI lineage: Bacteria > Bacillati > Actinomycetota > Actinomycetes > Frankiales > Frankiaceae > Frankia > Frankia sp. CeRuru1. Next base: position 9,797 of record NZ_CDWWEW010000022.1, on the reverse strand, counting down.
CCACCACCCTGGGCACCAACGCTCTCATCGAGCGCAAGGGACCCAAGGTGGGGGCGATCGTCACTCATGGCTTCGAGGACACCATCCCGCTCTCCCGCGGCCGGGGGTACGGCGAGGGCCTGGACTACTCGATGCAACAGAACCTCCCGGCAGCCGAACGGCCCGAGCCGCTGGTGCCGCGGTACCTGATCCGCTCGGTCAAGGAACGCGTCAACTCGGCCGGCAAGATCGTGGCGAGGCTCGATCCCGAGGACGTCCGCACGGTGGTCCGTGAGCTGGTGGATGCCGGCGCCGAGGCCCTGGTGGTTTCGCTGGTCAACGCCACCGAGAATCCCGAGCACGAGCTGGCGATCCAGGAGATCATTCTCGACGAGTTCCCGGCCCACGAGCTGGGTGCCATCCCGCTGCTGCTGGGCCACCAGGTCTCTGGTCGCAAGGGCGAATACGTGCGGGCGACCTCCACCATCGTGGACGGCTTCCTGCACGAGATCATGTTTCACGCGCTCAGCCAGCTCTCGAACAACCTGCGCGACTCCGGCTACGGCAAGCCGATGCTGGTCATCCACAACTCCGGTGGCATGGCGCAGATGAACTCCACCGACGCCCTGCAGACCATCCACTCCGGTCCGATCGCCGGCGTCGGCGCCGCGGAGCACCTGTCGAACGAGACGGGCCTGGGCCATGTGATCTCCACCGACATGGGCGGCACGTCCTTCGACATCGGCCTGGTGCCCGAGGGCGGCGTGAAGCACTATGACTTCCTGCCGACCATCGACCGCTGGCTGGTGTCGGTGCCGATGGTGCACCTCGACACGCTCGGTGCCGGCGGCGGCTCCATTGCGTCGTACGACCGGATCCACAACTCCATCAAGATCGGCCCGGAGTCGGCCGGCTCCAACCCCGGCCCGGCCTGCTACGACCGCGGCGGACTGCGCCCGACGGTGACCGACGCCGACCTGTTGCTCGGCTATCTGGACCCGGACAACTACGCCAACGGCTACATCAAGCTCAACCCGAAGCGCTCCCGGTTCGCCGTCGAAGAGAACCTGTGCGACCAGCTCGACATGGACGTTCTCGACATCGCCCGCGCGATCAAGGACGGCGTCGACGAGCAGATGGCGATCGGCATCGGCAAGGAGCTGCGGGTGCGCGGCTACTTGCCGGAGGACTTCACGATGCTCGCCTACGGCGGCAACGGTCCGCTGCACGCCTGCGGTATTGCTCGCCATGCCGGCATCAAGCAGATCCTGGCCCCGCCGTTCTCGTCGGTGTTCTCCGCCTGCGGCGCCGGCAACATGAAGCAGCTGCACTTCCACGAGCGCGGCGTGCACATCACGATGTACAACGCCACCTCCCGGTCGCTGTACGACAAGTACGAGGAGTTCAACGCGATCGTCGAGGAACTCGAGGCCCGGGGCCGGGAGGACCTGGTGCGTCAGGGCTTCGCGGCCGAAGACGTGAAGTACCGCCTGGAACTGGACATGCGCTACGGCAACCAGTTGCTCACCCAGGCTGTCGCCCTCGACATCAACCGGATGAACGGTGTCGGCGACGTACTGCACATGATCCGCACCTTCGGTGATGTCTACAGTCACCGGTTCGGCGCCAGCAGCGCGGCACCCGAAGCCGGGATCCGGGTGGGGACCGTGCGGGTGGCCTCCTATGTCGACGGCGACGTCGTCAACTTCGACTCGCTGGAGGCCGGCGGCGAGCGCACGGTGCCGACCGAGGTGTCGCACCGCAAGGTCTACTTCATCGGCCAGGACGACTCGATCGAGACGCCGGTCTACGACCAGGCCGCGCTGTCGCACGAGCGGGTGATCCCCGGTCCCGCGATCGTCACCACCGAGAACACCACCTACCTCGTCGAGCCGGGCTGGCGTCTGGAGCCGACGGTGCAGGGCGCCGTCTGGTTCCTGCAGGACTGATCGAGTACACCGTCGAGCGCACCAGGGAGAAGACGATGACTGTCACGGACGACAGCGCCACGCAGGAGCAGGCCACCGAGCAGAACACCCTCACGCCCCAGGAGCGGGAGTGGGTCGACCAGTTCATGGACGAGACCACTCTCTTCCTCGGTCCCGACCCGGTGATCATGCGTGACCACTCCATCCAGGAACGGACGTCGCGGGAGGAGACGGCGATCGCCGCCGGTGTCGACCGGCTGGTGGTCGAGCGGATCCGCAAGCGGATTGCCGGTGCGCTCGACGAGGGCTACGAGATGTGCGAGGCACAGGGTGCCGCACCCGGGGCGAAGTGGGGTGACCTGACGACCGCGATCTACACCGCGGCCGGGGACGTCTCCTACCTCTCCTGCCACGGGGTGATCGCGTTCTCCGCGATCCTGCACCACCCGATCCGGTACATCGTGAAGTACTGGAAGGACGAGCCGACCGTCGGCATCCACGAGGGCGACGGATTCATCCACAACGACGCCCGGTTCGGCAACGTCCACAACACCGACCAGTCGATGATCATGCCGGTTATACGTGGGGGCGAGATCATCGCGTGGGTGGCGGCGACCATCCACGAAGGCGAGAACGGCGCCTGCGAGCCGGGCGGCATGCCGTCAGGCTCGGAGACCCCGTTCGACGACGGCCTCCGGATGAGCCCGTTCAAGATTGTCGAGCGTGGTCATCTGCGCCGGGACCTGCTGACCTTCCTCCAGCACTCGGTGCGCGACCCCAAGCTGCAGCTGGCCGACCTGAAGGTGAAGATCACCGCGGTGCGCAAGATCATGGAGCGCATCGACAAGGTCATCGACGAGGTTGGCGTCGACACGTTCGTGGCGGCCCTGCGGGTCACCGTCGAGGACGTCGACGCCGAGGTCCGCCGCCGGATCTCCGAGCTTCCCGACGGCACGTACTCCTTCAACCAGTTCATGGACTCGACGCTGAAAGAGAACATCCTCATCAAGATCGCCTGCAAGATCCACGTCAAGGGCGACAAGATGACCGTCGACCTGCGTGGCACCGGACCGGAGATCATCAACCGGGCGATCAACTCTCCGCTGTGCTCGGTGAAGTCGATGATGATGCAGGCGATCCTGGCGTTCTGGTGGCCAGACCTGCCGCGCTGCACGGCGGCGATGAGCTGCATCGAGATCATTTCCGACGAGGGCACCTGGGCCGACGCGTCCTATGACGCCCCGATGGGGCAGTCGTTGCAGGCCTCGTTCCGAGGCTTCTCGATGATGCAGGCGCTCTACGGAAAGATGTCGTTCTCCACGCCGCACAAGTACTCGAACATCGTGGCCAACTGGTTCAACCAGATCAACACGTTCCTGTGGGGCGGTGTCACCCAGCACGGCGACATGGTCGGCAACCTGTGTGCCGACCTCAATGGCATGCCCGGGGGAGCCAAGCCCTTCCGGGACGGTGAGGACGCCGTCTCGCCGCTCTTCTGCGCCATGGCCGACACGGCCGAGCAGGAGGTCATGGAGGAGGAGGTGCCCTTCATGCAGCTGGTGGCCAAGCGCCTGGTCCGCGACAACATGGGCTTCGGCAAGTTCACCGGCGGCATGGGCTACGAGATGATCGTGGCCGCCGAGGGCACGCCGGAGTGGGGCTTCATGACGGTGACCTCCGGAGCGAAGTTCTCGTCCATCTACGGCATGTTCGGGGGCTACGGCTGCGGCACCTACCCGCTGGCGATGGTCAAGGGCACGAATGTCTACGAGCACATTCGCCGGGACAACAAGAAGTTCGACCTCTCGATTGAGAAGGTCATGAACGAGCGTCCGTTCCCGGACGGGAAGTACTCGACCTATCACATGGGTCTGCAGTACGACCGCGCCAAGGACGGCGAGCTCTACATGATCTCCCAGGGTGCCGGTGGTGGGTACGGTGACCCGCTGGAGCGTCTGCCTGAGTCGGTGCTGCGCGATGCCGAGCTCGGCCGGATCAGCCAGAAGGTCGCCGAGGAGATCTTCGGTGTCCGCTATGACCCGATCACCTTCCGGCTCGACGCCGAGGGCACCAGGCAGGCCCGCGAGCGGGTCCGCCAGACGCGCCTGACGCGCGGCAAGCCCTACGCGGAGTTCGTCAAGGATTTCGTCACCGAGGAGCCGCCGAAGGACCTCCTCTACTACGGCTCCTGGGGCGACGACACCAACGACCTCACCGCCACGGTGTTCACCATCGACGGTCCCCAGCGGGTCAAGGCGCCACTGAAGGAACTGCCGATCATCGTGATCCCGGACCGCCGGGAGCTGAAGATCGCGGCGCTGGAGGCGCGCGTGCGGGAGCTGGAGGACAGGCACGGCGAGGACGTCAAGCGTCTCGCCTGAGGTTCCGTCTCGCCTGAGGTTCACGGAGCCCTGAGGTTCAAGGAGCACTGAATGTCTTCTCTCACTGCCCTGCTCGCTGCCGCGCCCGGCGGCCGGGCGCTGGTGATCGACCATGATGCCTACGCGACGGCAGTGCTACGGCAGGGCAGCGAGATCCCCTGGGGTGACCTCGCCGCCCTGACCGGGCACGTCGCCCAGGTCCAGGCCCTGCTGGACCCGGATGCGGTGTTCATCAATGCCGAGGCGTTCTACGACGCGTATCTCGCGGCGACGCCTGACCTGGTGAGCGCCCTAGGGAAGCGTAGCCGCACGGGCTACGCGTTACGCACCCTGCTCGGTGACGAGCCCGCCGTCGAGCGGTTGGTTCTGACCATGCGCACGCTGGCGGACTCGACCCGGCGACGGGTCGTGCTGTCGGTGCCGTCGCCCGCGAGGTGGTTGCTGCGGGCACACGACCGGGCCGGTACGGGGCTGGACGAGGTGAGCGAGGACCACGCCGACAGCGCCTCCATGTACCTCGCCGAATGGCTGGGGCGCCTGGGGTCGCCGCCGCTGGGACTGCTGCTCCTTGATGCCCGGGCCCGCTCCGGGGACTCCGCCACGCTGGAGTCCCCGGAGCGGGCGGGTGGCTATACCTCGCTGACCAATGTGGCCGGGCACTTCGACTGGACGCTGGCGGTGCGATTCGACTCCTCGGTTGACGTGGCCGGCGATGTCACGCGGGCTGTCGTCCTTCCCGAGGCGTTCTGGCATGGCGAGGGGGAGGCACCTCGTGACGGAGCCCAGCTTGTGCTGACCACCATCCCGGCCAATGCGCTGCCCGAGACGGTTCTGCTGCGCCGGGCCCTGCTGAAGGAGGGGTGAGGTGGACAAGGTTGTGGCGTCGGCGCAGGAGGCGGTCGCCGACATCCCGGTCGGGGCCAGCGTGGCGAGTGGTGGCTTCGGGGTCTGCGGTATCCCGTCGGTGCTCCTTGCCGCGCTCGCCGAACAGGGGGCCTCGGACCTGACCGTCATTTCCAACAACTGCGGGATCCCGGGTGTGGGTAACTCGCTGCTGCTGGAGGGCGGGCGGATCCGCCGTCTGGTGGCGTCGTACGTGGGGGAGAACAAGGAACTGGAACGGCAGTACCTCTCCGGGAAGGTCGAGATCGAGTTCAACCCGCAGGGGACGCTGGCGGAGCGGTTGCGCGCCGGTGGAGCCGGGATCGCCGCGTTCTACACCCGCACCGGCGTCGGCACGCAGGTCGCCGACGGCGGGCTGCCGATCAGGTACGACGCCTCGGGTGAGGTGGCGCTGGCCTCGCAGCCCAAGCCGACCGAGGTCTTCGAGGTCGACGGGGTGCCGCAGGTCTTCGTGCGGGAGACGGCGCTGCGGCCGGACTTCGCCCTGGTGCGGGCCCGGCGTGGTGACCGGCACGGCAACCTGGTTTTCCGCAAGGCCGCCCGCAACTTCAACCCGCTCTGCGCCATGGCCGGGAGGGTGACGATCGCGGAAGTGGAGGAACTCGTCGAGCCGGGTGCGCTGGAGCCCGACGAGATCCACCTGCCCGGAGTCTTCGTGCAGCGGGTGGTGGCGTTGACGCCCGACCAGGCCGCGGACAAGGGGATCGAGCGGCTCACCCTGCGTGCCGTCACGACTGCTGCAGGAGGTGCCTGACATGCCTTGGTCCCGGGACGACATGGCCGCCCGCGCGGCGGCGGAACTCAACGACGGGGACTACGTCAACCTCGGCATCGGTCTGCCGACGCTGGTTCCCAACCACGTGCCCGACGGCGTGGAGATCGTGTTGCAGAGTGAGAACGGCATCCTCGGCCTGGGCCCCTACCCGGTCGCCGGCGAGGAGGACCCGGATCTCATCAACGCCGGCAAGGAGACGGTGACGACCGCGACGGGAGCAAGCTTCTTCGACTCCGCCACCAGTTTCGGGATGATCCGTGGGGGGAAGATCGATGCGGCGATCCTCGGCGCCATGCAGGTCAGCGAGCGCGGGGACCTGTCGAACTGGGTGGTGCCCGGCAAGCTGGTCAAGGGCATGGGGGGCGCGATGGACCTGGTCCACGGCGCCCGCCGCGTGATCGTTCTGATGGAGCACTGCGCCAAGGACGGATCGCCGAAGATCCTGCCCGAGAACACGCTCCCGCTGACCGGCACGGGTGTCGTGCAGCGCATCATCACCGACCTCGCCGTCATCGACGTGACCTCCGATGGTCTGGTGCTGGTGGAGACGGCGCCGGGCGTCACAGCCGACGACGCGCAGAAGGTGACACCGGTACGGCTGGCTCGGGTGGGCACGAAGCCTGGTGCCGGCGTGGCGGGCGGACCTGCCGGGGTGTCTCAGCAGTGACCTGCCGGGGTGTCTCAGCAGTGAAGGGTGTCTGAGCGTTGAAGGGACCGGATGTGGACCACGATGATGTGGAGATCGTGGGCTGGGGTCATACCCCGTTTGGCCGTCTGCCCGAGGAGACTCTGGAGTCGCTGATCGTCGCCGCCGCGCGGGAGGCGATCGCGTCGGCGGGCCTGCGCCCGCGGGAGATCGACGAGATTGTTCTCGGTACCTACAACGCGGGGTTGCAGCCGTTGGCGTTTCCTTCCTCGCTGGTCCTGGAAGCCGATGACGATCTGCTGTTCACCCCGGCGACCCGGGTGGAGAACGCGTGTGCGAGCGGGTCGGCCGCGCTGCTGTGCGGGGTGCGGGCGATCCAGTCCGGGCAGGCGCGCCGGGTGCTGGTGGTCGGGGCGGAGAAGATGACCCACGCGCCGGCCGAGGCTGTCGGCGGGGCTTTGCTGGGTGCCGACTACGAGCATGCCGGCGGGTTGTCCGGTGCCGGGTTCGCGCGGTTGTTTGCCGATGTCACCGAGGCCTACTTCACCAAGTACGGTGATCACAGTGACGCGCTGGCACGGATCGCGGCGAAGAACCACCGTAACGGGGTGGTGAACCCGTACGCCCATCTGCGTTCCGATCTCGGCTTCGAGTTCTGTAGCACGGTCGGTCCGCGTAATCCGATGGTCGCGGGCCCGCTGCGGCGCACGGACTGCTGCCCGGTCTCGGATGGTGCCGCCGCGGTGGTGCTGGCCGCGCCGGGTAGCGCGCCGCGTACCCCGGCGGTGCGGATCCGTGCCCTGGCGCAGGCCAACGATTTCCTGCCGGCCGCGCGGCGTCATCCGCTGGCGTTCGCCGCCGCGCACTGGGCCTGGCAGGCGGCGTTGGGGCAGGCCCGGGCGCGGCTGTCCGACCTGCACCTGCTGGAACTCCACGACTGTTTCACCATCGCGGAGCTGCTGGAGTACGAGGTCGTCGGGTTGTGCCCGCCCGGCGGCGGGGGTCAGGTCATCCTCGGTGGGGTCGTGGACCGGGACGGCACGCTGCCGGTCAACCCCTCCGGGGGGTTGAAGGCCAAGGGCCATCCGGTTGGTGCCACCGGGGTGTCCCAGCATGTGATGGCAGTGCTGCAGCTCACCGGCAACGCCGGGGCGATGCAGATCCCCGGGGCCACCGTCGCCGGGGTGTTCAACATGGGTGGCCTGGCGGTCGCCAACTATGCGAGTGTCCTGGAACGGGTGCGATGAGCGCCCGCACCGGCCGGGACCCGTACCGGTTTCGTTCGGGTCGTCATGGATCGGTCCTCTCCCGTTCCCGGCTCGCCACCGGGTGGCGTGCGGCGGGCTGATGGACGTACAGCTCGCGCCGCCGCGGGGTCATGGCCGCGGGGACGGGCTCCGGCAGCCGGTAGCGGGCGGGATGCTGGTGCTCGGCGTACAGCCGGTCGGCATTGTAGACCCGGGGGAACTTCCAGAGCATCCGTGGGAAGTTCGTCTGGCCGTGCGCCAGGTTCGCGGTGACGATCCGGGCGGTCGCGGCAAGCGCCTTCGCGCCGAGGTGTTTGCGGTTGAGGACCGCCTGGGTGGAGACGAGCTCGTGGTAGAAGCGGTCGAGGGGGAGCCGGGTGGGGACGACGGCGTGTTGGATGTCGAACAGCCGGTAGTCCAGGGTGGTGAGCCGCCGGGACTGGGTGTGCCAGATCTCCGTACCCGGGTAGGGGGTGCACACCGTGAGATGCACGATTTCCGGCACCGACAACGCCCATTCGCGGACGAGACGGAACTGCTTCTCGTCCCAGCCCGGGTCGGCGATGAGGTTCACCGCGACCGTGATGCCGATCTTTCGGGCGACTTCGAGGGCGCGGATGTTCTCGTCCGGGGAGATCCGCTTGTGGTAGAGGTCCAAGCCGTCCGCGTCGAGGGCCTCCATGCCCAGAAACATGTATTCGAGGCCGAGGCGGCGCCAGCGCTCGAACACCTCGGGATGGCGCAGCAGGACGTCGCTACGGGTTTCCAGATAGTACCGTTTACGAATCCCTCGGCGTTCGACCTGATCGGCGATGGCCATGCCGTGTTCGGGCCTGATGAAGGCGACGTCATCGACGATGAAGACGTTCGGTTCCCGGATGGCGGACAGTTCCTCGCCGGCCGCGTCCGGGGAGAGGCGGCGGTAGCTGCGGCCGTAGAAGGTCCAGGCGCTGCAGAAGGAGCAGTCCCATGGGCAGCCGCGGGTGAACTCGACCGAGGCGCACGGGTCCAGCTCCCCGATGAAGTAGCGGCGGCGGTGCGCCAGCAGATGGCGGGCCGGCAGCGGCTCGTCGAGGCTGGGTAGCAGGGCCGGGATCGGGCCCGCCCCGTCGGCGGTGACCGCGCCCGGGACGTCGGTGAGACGGGCGCGGTCGGCCTCGAGGATGCGCGGGGCGACCACTTCGCCCTCGCCGCGCGCGACCACATCGAGTGCGCCGTCGCCCTGCTTCAGCAGGTGCTCGGCGATGAAGGAGACGCTGTGGCCGCCAGCCACGACCAGGCAGCCGGGCAGCTCCCGCTTCGCCCGGTGCGCGAGCTCGATGACCTCGGGGACGTTCGCGAGGTAGTTCACCCCGAACATCACCGCGTCGGGACGACACTCTCGCAGGCGGCGCGCGTAGGTGGCCGGTTTCTCCACCTGAAGATCGATCATGCTCACCTCGTGGCCCGCGGCGAGCAGCGCGGCCGCCACCCGTTCCAGCCCCAGCGGTTCGAGCCGTAGAAAGATCTTCGAGTACATCAGCGCGCTGGGATGAACCAGTAGGACACGCATGATGCTCCTCTCGACTGTTCGGGGACGGCCCTGGGTCTTCGAGGACGGGCCTGGGCGGACCGGACTGACGCGGACTGCTGCGGTCCCGTCCCGAACGTGCGTGCCGGGGACCCTGCGTGCCGGGTACTGCCCGTGGATCGCTCCCTGCCCGGGGCGCCGACTCCGCGTCGCCTGTCATCTTCCTGTTCCTGCCCCGGAGCGCCGGCCTGACTCGGGAACGAACCTTACATTCGGCTGACAATGACGTCGGCGCGTCGGGCACCGGTCCTTCAACGGCCCGAGAGCCCGGCCGGGACCGGCCGGGCTCGGCTAGCGGCACGTTCCGCGACTGATCGTGGCGGATCGGCTGCTTGCGGCGGGGAGCGGGCGGTTGCGGGGGAGGGGCT
>NZ_CDWWEW010000021.1:19896-28531 GCF_977966315.1 Frankia sp. CeRuru1 | reverse complement strand
GAACCATGTATTTCGAGTTCGTCTGTATGACGGAATTCTGCATCCGAAGCTGCTCGCTTGGCATGCCAACGAGTTCGGTCAGGGCTGGTGCGAGAAAAATGGTCGGCAGAGCGTCAACCTCGCCTCGATCAGCTTGTCCCAGATCAAGCGGCTTCCCGTTCCGGTTCCCCCGGTAGAAGCACAGGCTGATCTGGTCAGCGCAGCCGAAGAATGGCTGAGTGTCCTGGACACCGGCGAGCGTCTGGTGCGTGGAGGTCTCGCGAAGGCTACCGTGCTACGGAAGGCGTTGTTGGCGGAGGCGTTCGCGGGGCGGCTGGTGGCGCAGGATCCGGCGGATGAGTCGGCGTCGGTGTTGTTGGAGCGGATCCAGGCGGAGCGGGCGGGTGCGGTGAAGGCGCCGAGGCGGCGGCCACGCAAGCTTCCGGCGCAGGAGGGGCAGTCTGCGGCGGCGGTGGGGACCGCGTCCCGGCCGATGGGAGAGTGGGCCTCCGTCGAGGCCGTCGTGTCCGCGCCGATGCTGCCGCTCGACGATGTTGCCATCGATAACGACAAGGATGTGCTGGGGTGAGCGCGAAGGCACGGCAGCTCGTCGCGAAGCTGTGGAACTACTGCGACGTGCTGCGCGATGACGGCGTCTCCACCATCGACTACGTCGAGCAGTTGACCTACCCGCTGTTCCTGAAGATGGCGCACGAGCGGGCTTACCGGAGCTTCAACCCGGACGTAGCCCTGCGGCCAGTCGCGGACCGGTGGCAGAAGCTGCTCGACTACGACGGCGACGACCTGGAGACCGCGTACCGACACACCTTGGAGGATCTCGCCAAGGAGGCGGGCATGCTCGGCGTGATCTTCCGCAAGGCGCAGAACCGCATCCAGGATCCGGCGAAGCTCAAGCGGCTTATCGTCGATCTGATTGAGAAGGAGGAGTGGTCGTCGACCGGTGTCGACGTGAAGGGTGACGCCTATGAGGAGCTGCTGGCCAAGAGCGCCGAGGACATCAAGTCCGGCGCCGGCCAGTACTTCACTCCCCGCGCGCTGACCGCGGCCATAGTCGACTGCCTCCAGCCGGGTCCGGACGACACGGTCTTCGATCCTGCCTGCGGCACCGGCGGCTTCCTGCTGGCCGCAGCCGACTACATCCAGCGCCATCATGGCGCCACGCTGTCGCCGGAGCAGCGCGCCGGCTTTAGCCGCGGAAAGATCCGGGGTATGGAGCTGGTAGACGGCACCGCCCGGCTCGCCGCGATGAACATGCTGCTGCACGGCATCGGCCACCCCAACGGCAACACCCTCATCGACGTCGGGGACGCGCTCGCCGGCCGGTACGGCGGGAATCCGACGATGATCATCGCCAACCCGCCGTTCGGCAAGAAGTCCTCAATCACCGTGATCGGTGAGGGCGGCCGCGCTGGCCGGGACGATATTGCGTACAGCCGGCAGGACTTCTGGACGACGACCACGAACAAGCAGCTCAACTTCGTCCAGCACATCGCGTCGTCGCTGGACGTGGACGGCCGGGCCGCCGTCGTCGTGCCCGACAACGTGCTGTTCGAGGGCGGGGCGGGGGAAACGGTCCGCCGCCGGCTGCTGGCGGAATACGACGTCCACACCCTGCTGCGGCTGCCCACCGGTATCTTCTACGCCGGCGGGGTCAAGGCGAACGTGCTGTTCTTCGACAGGCGCCGGGCTCGGCCGGGCAGGCCGTGGACGGCGACCCTGTGGGTGTACGACCTGCGGGTCGGCCAGCACTTCACGTTGAAGCAGAATCCGCTGCGCCGCGAGCACCTCGGCGACTTCGTCGCCTGCTACCGGCCGGGGGAACCGCGCGGCACCCGCACCGAGTCCGAGCGGTTCCGCCCGTTCGACTACGATGAGCTGGCCGCTCGGGACAAGGCGAACCTCGACATCACCTGGCTGCGCGACCCCAGCCTTGACGACGCCGACAGCTTGCTACCTCCCGACGTCATCGCCCGTGAGATCGTTGAGGATCTCCAGGCCGCCCTGGTCGAGTTCTCCGCGATCGCGGACGCCCTCGCGGCCAACCGCTCCGCCGACGCCACCGCTACACCGGACGATGCCGCCTCGTCCGACTGAGACCTTGCGGTGTGAAAGGGCCTGACGCGCCGCGACCCCATCCCGTGGTCCGCGTCGCGGGTTCGACACGGACGTTTAGTCCGCCACGTCTGCTCGCAGCACGGCCTCGGCCAGCTCGACTAGTGAACCCTCATCGGGCAGCGACCATCGCAACGGTCCTTGGACGGAAACGGGTGCGCGCTTCCACCCCGCCCGCCGCCAGATCTCCATCACCAAGCCGGATGGGGCGTACTGGCGGCCGTCCACCGCCCAGACCAGGGGTTTCGAGCGGCTGTTCACCCAGGTGGCCTCCGCCCGCCGTGGATCCGCCGCCAACCATCCGCCGATCGCGCGTTCCTCGGGCTTCCCCGCGGTCGAGAACACCAACCGCGTACCCTCGCTGATTCTGCGCGCATCGACCAGAATGCCCACCGTGTTCGGACGTCGGCTGCGGCGGTCCGCCTTAGGCTTGTTGTAGTCCTCCGGCAGCACGGGCTCCGGGCGATCGGTCCTCATGTCCCATAGCACCTGCGCCACCAGTGGCTCGCAGCGCTCGGCACTGGTGAGGGTGCTACCGATGAAGGAATTCCGGCCGAAGGTCTCGTCGATGCGTAGCACCAGCCAGCCGACGGTCTGCCTGACGAGCGCCGGGACTCCATCGAGTCGCGTGGACCAGTCCTCGTCGGGATCGTCGATGCCATCCAGGGTGATGTGCGCGAAGATGATGTGCGCCACTAGCAGATCGCCGAGTTCGGCGACGGCCTCCGCGCGTCCGCGCCAATGATCGCGGGTGTCGTGCAGGTTCTGCTGGATGGCGCGGAAAGTCCGCACGCAGCGCCAGATCCGCAACGCCGACGGGCGGCGGTTTCCGAACAGCAGGGTGTAGGCGCCCTTTGCGCCCCGCTCCCACAACAGGGAGGAATCCTTCTTCGCGCGGACGACCAGCTCGACGGAGGAATGCGCACATGCCAGCGCGACGGCGGCGTGAACGACCGAGCACCCTCCCTCGGGAGGTGGATCGATCTCCCCCCGCTTGAGGACATAGGTCTTGCCGAGAGTGAGAGCGAAATCGTCTTTGATGTCGGTCTGTACCTGGTCCAGGGCGACGAAGTCGCGCAGCTCCACGTCGTTCTGCGTGTTTGTCGTCTGGGTGATGGTGGTCGCGAGGTCAGTGGGCGCCCGGCCCAGAACAATCACGCGGACTCCGACGAGAGCCCCGCCGGCCACGTCCGGGCTCTTCTTCACACCGTCGCCGATAGCGACGACAGTCTGCGCGCCGTTGACGACGCTCGCGCCCTCGAGGGTCAACTCGGCCGGGCCGTTCGGCGTGCTACGGCTGAAGGGATTGAAGGTGAGGCTGTCGCACAGTATGGTGATTCCGTTATTATAATACCAGAAATTCTCGGGTGTCGTCGTCAATGTCTCGACGATACCGCTGTTAATCTTCGTGGTACCGAGACTGGTACGGATGTTCCTGCTGAACAACAGATTTCCGTGCTGGGTATACCAGTCGGCGATCTCGCCTGCCGCGACGATCCCGGAATACGCCGTAAGAGGACGGCGAAGGTCGAACCACTCCTGCATTCTGGCGACGAGTCTGATCGGCTGTGGGGCGTTGCGGCGCAGGAGCATCGCCCTGATGTCCGCCGCCAGGCAGTACTCGATATCCAGGACGTCGCCGTGCTTGTTGAAAATTTTGACGGCGTCGTCGAATTTCTGCCGGACCTCGGCCGAGGGCGCCTGGCTTCCCATCAGGACGATCGTCATGGTGATACGCCGGCCGGCGTCGAGCAGTACCGTACGCACCCGTTCCGCGAGCACCTGAAGTCGCTCGTTGAAGCGGTCGAATTCGTGCTGGTCGATCAGGCGGAGTCCTTCGAGTGTCTTGAGCGCATCGCCGGTATTGAGGCCGGCCTCGCCGCGGTCGCTCCACTTCGACTGGATCAGCCAGAGTTGTGGCTCGCTCCTGGCCACGGCGATCGCGTCGATACCGAAATCGTTACGCCCATCGATGACCATCTCGGCGGCCTCGGCTGTGTCACAGTCGACCCGGTCCCGTGCTACCAGTGCGGCCAGCGCACGGGAGAGGAACTTGCGGCGCCGCTCGGCCGGATCCGGATGGGTCACGTCGCTGGTGTCGATCAGGCCGTCGAACTCGCGCGCCAGTGCCTCCCTGACCGCGACGACGGCCCCGGGAACTGGTCTTCCCGCTCTTCCACTCACCTGATCCACCGCCCCCTTCGCCGCACTGTGTATACGAGCTTACGGGGCGTCCCATTTGCGGGAGTAAAGTATCTCCTCTTGGCTGAGTAGCCGGCTGTGCTCTGGCTGCCGGACGTGAAGCCGGGCGGCCGAGACAGGGACGCGGACGAGATGGCCTGTAAGCCCCGGACTGGCCAGCGCCCTGGCCACCATCATCAAACGACTCCGCGATGCCAACGGCGGCCCTATCCATCTGGTCGCCTGCTACGACATGTACGAGCGCGTTCCCTATCTGCCGTCCGCCAGTCACAGGCGGGGCGGTGCTGTCTGCCTGGGGGCGGCTCGCAACGGGAGGGGTAGGGCCCGATGGGTAGCCCGGCCGTAACGGCCGACAGCACCTTGGAAGGTAACGCGCGGCTCACCGCCACCAGCCGGCCCCCGACCAGCCGGCCCATCACCGTCTTCGCCGGCGCCGAGACCACCCCACCCCGGCCGACCAGCGGCACCACCCTCGGTGAAGCTGAACTGTGGAGGGTTAGGCACGGTTCCGCGGTCCGCGACTTGTGACGGCCACGGGCCCTTGGACCTTGCTTCGGGGGTGCCGAGCGGCTTGGGTCAGAGGTGCCGGTACACCTCACGTCGATGGGCGACGTGGACGATCATGACGAGAATGCGGGTGTGGTCGACCTGGTAGATCACCCGGTATTCACCAACTCTGATCCGCAGTATCCTGGTAGGTTGGCCGGTGAGGGCCCGGGCCCCCGAGGGGCGGGGTTCCGCCGCGAGTCGTGTTACCGCGATCAGGATCCGTCGAGTGGTGGAGGCGTCGAGCTTGCGCAGCTCTCGCAGCGCCGCAGTCGTCCACTCGACGGTGTGCGCCACGTCAGTTCAGGCCGAACTCGGCGAGGACGTCGGCGTGGGGTACGCGAGGCTCCTCGGCGGCCAGCGCCTCTCGGGCGACGGCGAGATCCGCTTCGTCCTCCGCCGCTTCCAGCTCACGGAGATCTTCTATGGAGATCACTGCCGCGACCGCGCGGCCGTGACGGGTCAGGACGATCCGCTCATGGGCGTGCTCCGCCTTGGAGACGATCTCGCCGAGGTGGTCGCGTGCCTCGCTGATCGGCATCTCGCTCATCCCCAGATTGTACAAACCGGGGAGTGGTCGGGCCGCTGAGGCGGACGAGGTGGCCTGTAAGCCGGGTCCTGTACCGGCTAGCCTCACGGCTCGTCGGCGGCGACCATCTCTCTCGGGCTGCCGTTGCCGGCAGCCTCTAGCGGTCCACCCGCAGGCTCGGGCGGGCAGCCCTCGAACGCCTGCGCGGTCCGCGGCCTCGCGGCTACGGGCCTTCTGACCTTGCTCCGGGCGGGGTTTACCGAGCCGCCCAGGTCACCCTGGGCGCTGGTGCGCTCTTACCGCACCGTTTCACCCTTACCGGCGCCGGAACCGGCACCGGCGGTCTGTTTTCTGTGGCACTGTCCCGCGGGTCACCCCGGGTGGGTGTTACCCACCGCCCTGCCCTGTGGAGCCCGGACTTTCCTCGGCGACGCCGGACGAGCCGGCACCGACGCGGCCGCCCGGCCAACTCGTCCGCTTCCTTCAGTATAGAGTGCTTCCCGGTCTACGCTTCCTGGGCGTAGGGCTGATCGGGCTGTCGGTGCGCGGAGCCGGCCGATCGGGCGGTATGGCGGCGGATCAAGGAACAGGACGATCATGACGGGACCGAAGCAGCCGGGCCGAGGGTTCGGCAACGCGAGGCGTACAGCCTCTCCGCCCGCCGTTCCGCCCGCGCCCGCGGCGCCTGCGGCGGCCGGGCAGACCCCCGCGGCCTCGCCTTCCGGAACGCCCGCCGGCCAGGTTCCGGTCGGTCCAGCCGGTCCGGTCGGTCCAGCCGGTCCAGCCGGTCCAGCCGGTCCAGCCGGTCCAGCCGGTCCAGCCGGTCCGGCCGGTCCGGGCGCCGTGGCGCCCGTTCCGCACCAGCCGGCCCACCCGGGCGGACCGGATTCTCCCGGCGTCCCGGGTGCGCCCACCGGCGGGGCCCGGCCGCCGCGTCGCGGGGTTGCCTACACCACCTATGCGATCACCGTGCTGGTGCTGCTCATTGCGATCGCCGTCGTGGTCTTCGTCGTGCAGAACGACGCGCGCGTGAGCATCTGGCTGTTCGGTTCGACCAGGCAGATGTCGGTCGCGGGTGCACTGGCCGCCTCGGCCGCCGCCGGTCTCGTCGTCGGCCTACTCATCGGTGTCATTCCTCAGATCAGGCTGCGCCGCGAGTTGCGCCACCTGCGTCGCGCGGCCGGCCGCCGGTAGCTGAGCAGAGTCCTCGGCCGCGGGTCGGCCGGTAGCCGGTTGGTGTAGCCGGTTGGTGGAAGGCACGTCGGCAAGATGCCAGGCGGATCCCACCGCGTCGGTACAGTCCGGGTCGTGACGCCGTTGCGAACAGATCTGCCACCGGGAGCACAACTCCCGCCACGCCCAGCGAACGCACCGGCGCCCGGCACCGTGCTGCCGTCCCACTACGTGCGGTGCTTCGCCTGCGGTGACCAGTCCGCCCACGGACTGCACCTACGGGTCGACGCCGATGCCGGCCTCGCGCTGTGCGCGACGTTCGAGGTGACCGAGCATCATCAGGGAGCGCCGGGCCTCGCCCATGGTGGCCTGCTCAGCTGCGCCCTCGACGAGGCGTTGGGTGCGCTCGGGCATCTGACCCGGACCAGCCTGGTGACCGGCCGGCTGGAGACGGACTTCCTGCGGCCGGTACCCGTGGGCACCGTCCTGCACCTGAGGGCGCGGGTCGAGGGCGTGCTCGGCCGGCGGGTCTACGCCAGTGGCGAGGGACGATTGAACAGCCCTACCGGACGGGTCGCGGTCCGGGCCCGAGGGCTGTTCGTCGACGTGCCCCTGGAGCACTTTGTCACCCAGGCCCGGGCCGAGGACATCCAGGCGATCGAGCAGGATCCGGACCTGATCCGGCTGCGCGAACATCAGACCATTTCCTGATCTTCGAATCTCCTGGTCTTCGAATCTCGGAATCCGCTCACGGGCGGGACTCGTTTGCTCGCCGTGATGCGACCGCACGGACCGTCACATCTCCGTCACAGATCCGTCACAGATTTAGCTGGCACGGTGGGCGTGGCCTCCGGGTCTGTCGGGATGCTCCATCGACCGTTGCCTCGGCCACTGCGTCGGAACGTTCGGAGCGGCGGTCGGCCCCGGCGGCCAACCCTCGCCGGCTGTCGGTCGGCTCGCGGCGGAAAGCTCGACGGAAAGGAGGGCGCGGTGCCGGCGATGTCGCTGCGCTCTGGCGATCCGGAGCGGATCGCCCGGTTCACGCTCACCGCGCGGCTCGGCTCCGGTGGTATGGGAGTCGTCTACCTCGGCATCGACGACGAGACCGGAGGGCCGGTCGCCCTCAAGGTAATCCGGTCGGACTTCACGGCCGATCCCGAGTTCCGCAGCCGGTTCCGTCGCGAGGTCGCGGCCGCCCGGGCGGTCGACGGTGCCTGCACCGCGAGGCTGGTCGATGCCGATCCCGACGCCGAGGATCCGTGGATGGCAACCGAGCACATCCACGGCCAAAGCCTCGCCGAGGCGATCGCCGACCGGGGCGCGCTGACCATGCCGGTCGTCATGGCGCTGGCGACCGGGCTCGCCGAGGCCCTGAAGGCCATCCACGACGCCGGCATCGTCCATCGGGACCTGAAACCGGGCAACGTGATCCTCAGCGAGGACGGCCCGAAAGTGATCGACTTCGGCATCGCGGCGGCGGTCGACGCGACGGCCGCGACCAGGACGGGGGTGTTGCTGGGCAGCCCGGGTTATATGGCCCCGGAGCAGGTCACCGGACGCGGCGAGATCGGCCCGCCGGCGGACGTCTTCGCCTGGGGCCTGACGGTACTGTTCGCCGCGTCGGGGCGACCCCCCTTCGGGACCGGCCGGCCCGACGCACTGCTGTACCGGGTGGTCCACGACGAGGCCGACACCGGGGATGTTCCGCTGGCCCTGCGCCCAGCGGTCCGCGCGGCGTTGCTCAAGGAGCCTATGGCCCGGCCGAGCGCCCACGCGTTGCTGCGCGTGCTGATCGGGTCTACTGGCGACCCGGAGCGCGAGACACGCCGGATACTGCGGGACGCCTGGCTCGCTCCACCGGTGACGACCCGCATGAGGAGCCTTCTGCCGGCCGCGGAGGAGGATACCCATGACGCCAAGACGCAGATCCGCCTCGATGCGCCGGAGAGCGCCGGCGCGTGGGTGCGAGTGAGCGACGGTGCGGGGACAAACGGTGCGGGGACAAACGGTGCGGGGACAGCGGGCCGGGCGCCACGCGGGACCGGTGATCCGGCGGGGGACCCCGGGCAGGCT